>JALHPW010000423.1:1013-4993 GCA_022842255.1 Saprospiraceae bacterium
CAGCACCGCCACGTCTGGACTGAGGTGCAGAAAGCTGCGGTCGTATTCGTCGGCTTCCACCACTACCCAATCGCTGGTTCCTTCCACGAAATTAGAGCCGAGGTTGCCCGAGATACCCCCCACAAAAGCCGTGGCATCCACACCCGAAGCCCGAAGCAAATGGGCGGTCATGGTGGAAGTGGTGGTTTTCCCGTGGGTACCGGCAATGGCTACGCACTTTTTTGCGCGGCTGATGATGCCCAGTACCTCGGCACGTTTTTTCAGGGGGTGCCCGTGTTGGATAAACCAATTGAGTTCGGCGTGGTCTTTTGGCACCGCAGGGGTCCACACCACCAAATCAACGCCTTCCGGAATCTGCTTTACATCGTCGTCATAGTGCACGTGCATCCCTTCGGACACGAGCGCACGGGTCAGTTCGGTTTCAGTGCGGTCATAGCCATGTACCTCCGCGCCATGCAGGCGGAAGTAGCGGGCCAGGGCCGACATGCCGATGCCGCCGATGCCGATGAAGTAGATTTTTTTGATTGCGTTGAATTCCATAATTTGATTTAGTATCCATCTATCCGCGTTTGGAAATCTGCATCATCTGTGTTCTTTCTGCGCACGCGGATGACGCGGATTCTTAACGGCGGATTATTTTTTCTTTAATTTCAAAATCTCCTTCTGCCCACCCCGGTTCATTTCAAAATCGAGTGCATTGGCTTCACATTTGAGTAGTTTCACCATGATTTCCTGCTTACCGGTTTCGGTGGTGTAGAGTTTGTCTTTCTCTGTACGCCATACCCCAGTCTGGTTTTGATTGCCGAATTGGGCATTAAAAGTCCCATCTTCCTTGAACTCAAAACTGACCTGCGTTGCGTCTATGTCGCTCGGCTTATCCATGATGAGCCATTCGGTGCCTTGCCATTGTCCGAGCAGGACCGGGTTTTTATCGTTGACCTTTTGGCAGCTGGCCAGCGAAAACAAGGCGGTTAAAAACAAGGCTTGTGCAATCAGTGTATGTTTCATGGTATAGTTTTTAGTTTCAAAACCTTCAAGGAAGGAAATCTTTGACTTGTGTTAATCCTTCAGTTTTTTGTACTTGATGATCTCTTTTTGCCCCTTTACATTGTATTGCAGATCGAGCAGTTTATCATTCAGCAACAGGATTTTACTGGGCACTTCCTTCGGCATTTTGATGTCTTTGGTGTATAAAGAATCCTTGGTGGTACGCCATGTTCCTTGTTTGTGCTGATCTGCATAATTGGACTTGAATGTTCCGTCTGCTCTAAAAGTCCAGAAAACCTGGCTAGCATCCAGCCCACTAGGCTTGCCCATAAAACTCCACTCCACGCCCTGCCACCTGCCCACGAAAGCTGGGTTTCGTTTTTCGGGATCGACCGCAGCCGACGAGTTCGACGGTTCGACCTGGGTTTGTGGGGCTGGGACAGCCGTTACCGGAGTTTGAACCTGGGGTGGTGCGCCATCGGCGGAAGAAGCAGTTTTTTTGTCGTCGGTATTCTGGCAAGCCATCATGCTCGTCATTGCCAGAAGGACCGTTAAAATGTTGACTTTCATAACTTTTATTAAATGTTTGTCAGGTTTATGAAGGTTGATAGGGGTTGATAATACACCCATGTAAACCTTATCAACTTTTATCCACCAGTTTAATCGCCTCCCTTGCGATGGCCTCTGCGGCATTTGGCCTCCCCATTTGCCGGATGCTTTCGCTAAGGCTAAAGGCGAGTGCTTCGCTTTCAAGGACCAACAAGGCATCTTGAAGCATTTTCTCCCCAGCATCTGCATCACGTACCAATCTGGCTGCTCCCTTTTCCACAAGCGCAAGTGCGTTTTTGGTCTGGTGGTCTTCCGCCACATTTGGCGAAGGGACCAGGATGGCTGGCTTGCCAACCAAACACAACTCGCTGATACTCAAAGCCCCTGCCCTGGAAATCACCACATCCGCCGCTGCGTACAACAAATCCATGCGATCGATGAAGGCCCGACACTCCACGTTGGGCAATTTGGCCGTTTCCATTGCCGTGTATTCGTACTCGTAGAATTTGCCACATTGCCAAACTGCTTGAATCGCCCCACCCCGACCCTCCCCTCCCGGGAGGGCATATTTCTCAAAAAATTCCACATTGTCGCGCATCGCATTGTTCAAAGTCCGAGCGCCGAGGCTACCCCCAATCACTACAATCGTTTTTTTTGTCGGGTCAAGCCCGTAGTATTTCAAACCTTCCTCACGTTTTCCTTCCAAATTCAAAATATCCGACCGTACTGGATTGCCCGTAAAAACAAGCTTGTCTTGCGGGAAAAATTGCTCCATATGATCGTATGCCACGCAAATCTTGGAAGCTCTTCTGGCCAAAAGTTTGTTGGTAACCCCAGCGTACGAGTTCTGCTCCTGAATCAAGGTCGGAATACCGGCCCGTTGTGCTGCCCGCATCACCGGCCCGCTTGCATACCCTCCTGTCCCAATCACCACATCCGGCTGAAACTTGCGTACGATGCTGCGGGCCTTCCACAAGCTTTTCAAAAGCTTGAACGGGAATGAGAGGTTTTTCAAACTCATGCTCCGTTGAAACCCCGCCACATTCAACCCTTCAATGGCATACCCCGCTTTCGGGACACGTTCCATTTCCATTTTGCCATGGGCGCCTACAAATAGAAATTCAGTATCAGGCCTCAATTTCTTGATGGCATCTGCGATGGCTATGGCCGGGAAAACATGTCCGCCGGTTCCGCCGCCTGTCACAAGTACTTTCAATTTTCGATCGCTCATGTTGATAGTCACCAAGGTTAGGAAAGGTGATTTTTAAATTTCGGTTTCAAAGGGATAGGTGTTCTATTACTCCAAACTTTCAATGTATTTGCTCACACTTAGGATCATCCCAAAGGAGATACAAGTAAACAGCACGCTCGTTCCGCCCATCGAAACCAGTGGCAGCGTCAAACCGGTGGCAGGCACCAGGTTGAGGTTCACCGCCATATTGGCCAAAGCTTGCACCGTCAGCATCAAACTCAGGCCGATGGCCAGAAATGCGCCGAACGCTTTGGGACTTTGGGTAACCAACCGCACATTCCGCAAAAACAGCAATACGTACAGCGCCAACACAATTGTCCCGCCTACAAGTCCGTATTCTTCACAGATAATCGCGTAGATAAAGTCGGCATTGCAATATGGCAGGTAATGGCGCATCATGGAATTACCTGGTCCCTCGCCAAATATGCCGCCTTTCGCAATGGCGATTTTCGCTTGTTGTACCTGATAGCCGCCGTCCTCATCATGTAGGAAGGTCTGAACGCGACTTTCCCAAGTATCCACACGCACCAAATCAAGCTCGGGATACACTTTCCCAATGCCTACCAGCACAGCAAACACCAATGCGCCCAACACCATCATCATAATGATGTATTGTGCGCTCACGCGCCCCATGAACATCAATAGAATACAGGTAGCGAACAAAATCATGGCCGTACTCAGGTTCGAGGGGGCAATCAATCCGCACACCAAAACCACTGGGATGATGATGGGGAAAAATGCCTGTCGGAGACTATTGATGTATTCCTGCTTCAAAGTCAGCGCCCGAGCCACGTATATGATAAGGGCGATTTTTGCCATTTCTGAGGGCTGGAAACTGATGCCGCCCACACTTAGCCAACGGTTTGCATCATTGATATTTTGACCAATAACCAAAGTCAGCATCAACAGCGGAACCGCGACCCACAACATCGGGCGGGCAAACTGCTGATAGCGCCGGTAGTGGATCAAGTGGCACAGGTAGACGAGGAAAAGGCCAAAAGCCAATTTCACGATGTGCCCAATGATCATACCGGTGGTATTGCCTCCCCTGGTGCGCCATGCCTCCCAGCCTGCCGAGGAAAACACGGCCAGTATGCTGAACAAGCTCAGCACAGCCACGATCATCCAGATGGTACGATCGCCCCGAAGTTCTGCTGCTATGCGGTTGCCTAGTGACATGGTGGAGTTGGTT
>JALHPW010000424.1 GCA_022842255.1 Saprospiraceae bacterium
GGCTCCATCAACCTCAAACTGTTCAAAAACCGACCAAAGTTCAGGCTGGTTGGCACAAACGCCAATCGCTATGGATTGGTAAAACTGGGTTTCAACGCCCCCATCGACTCCTTTGATATTCAGGCACTTGCACCCGAAGGTTTAAAAACCCTGGCCGAAAAAACACCCGATTCGCTGCTGCTTTGGTACGATTTGCCCATGGATACGGCCTGGAGTCTGGTATTTTCCAGAAGGGAGTCTGAAAAGACCGATACCATTCGGATAAAAAACCTCTCAAGGAGTGATTTTGTAAAAAACCACCGCATTGGTTTTGGCGATGTGGTTCAACCCGCCGCGCCTACACCTGCCCGTGGAAAATCATTGGGTGCACCTGCTCCGCCGCCCAAACCACAAGCGGTCAAGACCATTCAGCAGGTTTTTTCCAAACCTGCGAACTTGCCGTTCAATTTCCCGATTGCCGCATTTGACACCTCCCGCTGGCTCCTGGTGGTAGATTCTGGCCGGGTAACGAGTTTTGGCATTCAAGCAGAGGCTGAAAGTCCGAGAAAGCTCAGCCTGACAACCGAATGGAAACAGGGTAAAAACTACACGCTTACCCTTCTTCCAGGGGCGCTCAGCGATTTTTGGGGCGCGGCCAATACCGATACCTTGGTCCGAAATTTCAGTGTATTGCCTGAAAAACAACTGGGCGCCCTCACCTTGAATTTGGAAAAAATACGTCCTGGCGCCTCGTATGTCCTTCAGTTGTTGGATGGCACCAACCTGGTGGCGGAAACCCCTTTTGTTGCCGAAACAAGCACTGCCAAACTGCTTTTCAAGCATTTGCAGGTGGCAACCTACACGGCGCGTTTGTTGGACGACCTCAATGGAAATGGTCGCTGGGATACCGGCGACATCGCTGCCAAGCGGCAACCCGAACAGGTTTATACCAAAAAACTGGAAGCACTTCGTGCCAATTGGGACCTGGAGGCCACCTTAAGCACCGAGCCCATCAACGAGAAGAAAAGAAAGCAATGAATTACGAATTACGAGGTGCGAAGTACGAATTACACAGCAGCTTGGCCGTACCTCGTACCTCGTACCTCGTCAACTCGTAACTTTAACAGCCTTGGTTTTGGTGTAAAATTCCGTTGCGCTTTCGATGAAAAAATCATTGGTTTCTGCCTTTTCCGTGCGTTTGCGGACCAGGTAGAGGGTCCAGTCGCCCGGGCCGATTTGTGCCATTTTGGCTGCCGGGATTTCGATCAATGGGGCTCCCAATGTGGTACTTACCTCCATCGGCACCGTTGTCCCATTGGCGGTGTTTTCCCAAATAAAGACCAGGGTTTCGTTTTTGGAAAGCGGTTTGCCTGTCCATTGGAGGTTGGACGATTCTTTCACGGAAAGCACCGGTTTGTCGAAGAAAAACGAATCGATGGACGGGATTTTGGGCTTGAATTCCCCCTTTTCTTTTTTGGCGTTGCTCCATTCGAACCCGGGTTCTGCCAGGTAGGTTGCCGGATATTCTACGGAATAGGTGATGCCCCGCACCGGCAGGGCAGTCATTGGGGTCGATTGAAAACGGATTCCGCCAGGCATTTCAATCACTTTTTTGGTAGCGCCGTCGTAAAGCGTGGCCTCAGCCTTGACATTTCGGCCTGCTGCATCATAGCGAACATAGCAGTGAAGGATATTTTTGGGTGCTGGGGTGGGCTCTTGGCACTGAGAAAAAGCCAATGCTGTCAGAATTGAAAAAAAGATGTGCTTCATATACTTGTCTGAATATCTTTGCCGCTTGTCGGACAAAAGCCTGGGGTTGGTGGAAGAAAATGATGGGCGCAAATTTCAGCAGATAAAGCCGAAATGCCAACTTCTTTCACGAAGCCGGGGGATGCGTTCGCCCTTCCAGAGTTACCGTTCACACATTGCGTAAATACTATAATAAGGAAGGGGTCTATTTTCGACCTTGTTAATGTTACCTCGACATGGGAAGTGTGTTAATTACGGACGATTGTCATGCACTGTTGCCGGAGGGGTTGGAGCAAATGGGTTGGCGATGTGATTTTTTGCCCAATATTACCCCGGAAGAGACGAGTGCCGTCATCGCAGATTATGAAGGATTGGTCATCAACAGCAAGATTTTGGTCAATCGGGAATTTTTGGATGCCGCAAAAAAATTGCGTTTTGTGGCGCGACTGGGCTCCGGGATGGAAATTGTGGACAGGGCCTATGCGGCCGAACGCGGGGTGAACGTATGGAGCAGTCCGGAGGGAAATCGAAACGCGGTGGCCGAGCAAGCTTTGGGTATGTTGCTTTCTTTGGCCAACAACCTGAACCGAGCCGACCGGGAAGTCCGCCAAAATATCTGGAAACGCGAGGCAAACCGAGGTTGGGAATTGAAGGGCAAAGTGATTGGCATTGTGGGTTTTGGGCATACGGGTAGCCAATTTGCCCGAAAACTAGCCGGGATGGAGATGGAGGTGCTGGCTTATGATAAATACAAACCGAACGGATTTGCGGCAGAATTTGCTTGGGTGCGACAATCAAATTTGGAAGAATTGCAGGAACGTGCCGACATCATAAGTTTACATTTGCCCCTCACAGCAGAAACCCGGCACTTTGTCGACCAGCAATTCATCCAAAAATGCAAGCCTGGTTTTGTGTTGATCAATACGGCTCGCGGAAAAAATGTGTGTACGGAAGATTTGGTAGAAGCTTTGGAATCAGGACAAATAGGGGGCGCGTGTCTGGATGTGTTCGAAAATGAGAAACCTCCCACCTTTACGGAAAAAGACAAAGCGCTTTACGATCGGTTGCATCAATTTGAAAACGTTGTTTTTTCACCCCATGTGGCCGGTTGGACGCACGAATCAAAAAGACTCCTGGCGGAAGTGCTGCTGGAAAAGATAAAATCGGGATTTTGAAATTTTGTTTGAGCTGTTTGAAGGGTTTGAAAAGTTTGGGTAGCATCTATCACTTCAAACTTTTCAAACCACTCAAACCCTTCAACTTTTAAACAACTTCCAAGTATCGTCAAACCTAACAAGTAAATTTTTTCAATCTCTGTTCTATGGTACGTTCTTTACTATTAACATTTGCGATGCTCCTGCTCGGTGCTGTCGTCGCATTAGCCCAGTCTTCCACGGTGTTGACAGGGAATATTAGCGACGGCAAGGAAGGGCTGATAGGGGCGACCGTGAAGGTCATGAAAGGCACAGACTTTGTGCGAGGCACCATCACGGACTACAACGGTGACTACCGTGTTAACCTAGATCCGGGTACTTACGATGTAGAATTCTCCTACACAGGTTTCCAAGCACAACGGATTGCTGGAGTACGTGTATTGGGTGGACAAATCACGACACAGAACGTGACCATGTCCAACTCAACCGTGCTCGAAGAGGTCGTTGTAGTAGCCTACAAAGTCCCACTTATTGAGCAAGACCAGACTTCAAGTGGTCAAACCCTCACTTCCGAGCAAATCAAGAATCTGCCGACACGGAGTATCAATACCATCGTGGCTACCACAGTGGGTGCTTCTTCGGTGGATGGTGGCGACGTAAACATCAAAGGCGCTCGCTCCAATGGTACCGACTATTACATCGACGGTATCCGGGTGTCGGGCGGTATTCCACCGGTTCAGGATTTGGAGCAGTTGCAGGTCATTACCAGCGGCTTGGGTGCTGAAATCGGCGACGTTACCGGTGGTATCGTTTCGGGTACTACCAAAGGCCCGGCCGGCGAGTACCATGGTGGTTTTGACGTGGAAAACTCAAAAGGTTTGGACGCTTTTGGATACTTGCTGGCAACTGCGAACGTCAGTGGCCCAATCATTCGCAAGAAATTGCCTGATGGCAAAAGCCGTACGATCTTGGGTTTCCGTTTGTCCGGACAATACCTGGACCGGGATGAAGATGACCCTGCTGCATTGCCCATTTACCGGGTTAAGGAAAGCGTGCTCCGGGAACTGGAAGCGCACCCAATCAGCCGTTTGGGTGTCAACACCATCAGTAGCGCACAAAAACTTACCAACAAGGATATCGATGAGTTGGCTGCTCGCCCTTACCAAAGGGAGACCAACCTTGACGTGAATGGTAAAATCGACCTTCGTCTGTCCAACAATATCGACGTCAGCTTGACGGGTACTTTCAGGGATTCCCGCGACCTTGTGGATGGCGGTAATGACCGAAATCAACCTACCTGGTCTATCCTGAACGCACAGAACAACCCAACAGAATACCGCAACACCTATCGCGGTAACTTCCGTTTCCGTCACCGTCTTGGTTCGGCCGAGTCTGGCAAATCGGAAGCGAGCAGCAAACGTGTTTCGATTACCAACGCCAACTACACCCTGCAGTTCGCTTTCGAGCGCAATACCTTCGAAACCTACGACAAACGCCATAAAGACCGTTTGTTTGACTATGGTTACATCGGTAAATTTGAAACCGAACAGGTTCCGATTTTCGAACCCAACGACAATGGTATCTGGGAAAACGTAGGGTATAACGATTTCTTCGTACGCTACACCCCAGGCACGCAGAACCCTGTATTGGAAGCATATAACGAGTTTGCAATCAAGGATGAAGAGAGCATCCGCTCTGCACAATTCCCTGCCAACCTCACTTACCTCAACAGAAACGGTGAGTTTTCTGAAGTGTTCGACGACGTTTGGGACGGTATGTACGCAAACATCGGCTTGCCTTACAACCGTTTCGAAAAAAGCGAAACCGACATCGCTACCCTCAACGCGACCGTTGGTTTTGACTTGAAACTGGGTAAAAGCGGCACCCACAATATCCAGTTTGGTCTGCTCAACGAACAGCGTACCATCCGTCAGTACCGTGTGAACCCGAATGAACTCTACCTCTGGGGTAGCCAGTACGCCAATATCCACTTCAATGGTCTGGATAAAACGGATACGATTGATATAGTTTATGTGCCTAATCCAGGCGTGGATGTAGCACTTTACCCATACGCAACCTCGGATTTGCCAGAGAACCGTTTCTA
>JALHPW010000425.1:0-2641 GCA_022842255.1 Saprospiraceae bacterium
TTCATTCTGAAGGGGAAAAAAACAAGCTCATCCGTCGGGAAGCTTGGCTGCGTATTGTCGTGATGTGCAGCTTCATTGGAGGGGCCATGCTCAGCGTAGCGTTCTTCCCACAAATTGGCACCAAGGTGTTTTTTATCCCCTCGGCCATCATTTTTGGGGTAATGGGTTATGATGTTTGGAAATTCTGAGAATTGGGGATTTGCTTAGTTGGGGATTTGGGGATTTGTTTCGCCAAAGCTAGAGTGCCCTCTATTCCGCTTGATTCAAACGGATTCCATGCCAGTACACAACAAATCCCCAAATCCCCAACTAAACAAATCCTCAGTTCAACAAATCCACTACCACCATGGTCCCAAAAAACAGGCTGGCGATTCCATTGGTGGTAAAAAAGGCCAGGTTTACCCGACTGAGGTTGTTGGGCTTGACCAAAAGGTGCTGGTACAACAACAAGAACAAGAAAACGCCCGTCCCAATCCACAGCAACCAGCCGGTTTGTGGAGCCGCAGAAGCAAGGTGTCGAGCAGCCAACACCATCAAGATTGCTGTGCCAAGGTGCATCCATTCCGAAATACGCAGGGCTTGCTTTTTGCCAAAAAAGGAAGGCATGGAATAAAGCTGAAGCGAACGGTCAAAATCTTCGTCCTGCAACGCATAAATCACATCAAAACCGGCCACCCAAAGCAATACCGCGCCACTGTAAAAGATTGGTATCCAATCAAAACGCCCTGTAACCGCAAGGTACGCGCCCAATGGGGCCAAACTCAGTCCCAAGCCAAGCACCACGTGACAAAGCCAGGTAAAACGTTTGGTGTAACTATAGCCCAACACCACCGCCAAAGCCACCGGCGAAAGCCAAAAACACAAAGGATTGATAAACCAGGTGGTGGCTACGAACAATAGGCAATTGGCAATCACGAACATCAAGGCAGCCTTTGGGGATACGAGCCCTGCCGGGATTTCCCGGATTTGGGTCCGCGGGTTGGCCGCATCGATGTCGCGGTCGAGCCATCGGTTGAAGGCCATGGCCGCGCTGCGGGCAAAGACCATACAGAGGATGACCAAGAGCAGTATTTGCCAACTCATTTCACCGCCCGCAGCGGTAGTGCCCACGAAAAAACCTACCATCGCGAAAGGCATTGCGAAGATGGTGTGGCTGAATTTTATGAGGGATAGGAAGTTTTTCATCGGCAGCAAAGATGCATCGGCTTCGATCAATTTTGTGGAAGAAAATAGTGCGTCGAAAATCACATTTCATTTGAGAAGTTTTACCAAAATCTGAAAGTGAGGTCCGTACAAACATTGTTACCTTTGCGGCGTTCTGCAGAGGTGCGAAATATTTGCCGTTTTTTCATCAACTTTTTGCAAATCAAGCGTTTAGCACTATGAAAACACAAGTTAAAATTAAAGGACAAGCCCGTTTGTTCGAAAATCCGATACTTGAATACTTCACTAAATCATCGCTTCTAGAATCTACCATTAGTTCCCTCGCTATTTCCGCATTTTGTATCTGGCTGGGCTTTTGGCTGGGTGCCCAACACAGTGCAAAACAAGTCGTTTATTGGTTTTTGGGCGGTTTTGCCACTTGGTCATTTTTTGAATACGTCCTGCATCGGTATTTATTCCATATCGCCGAAACCGCGTTCAAGGGCAGCAAACGACTCCAGTATATTATTCACGGCGTGCACCATGAATACCCCAATGATGCCCAGCGAACTTTGTTGCCTACCTTACCCAAAATCCTGTTCACCATTCCATTTTTGGGACTCTATATGTTGATTTTTGGGAAAGCCGGTGCGTTTTTTGCCTCTGGTTTTTTGATGGGTTATTATGTTTACTCCCTGATTCACTTCAGTATCCACCGTTTTAAGGCACCAAAATTCCTAAAGCCGCTCTGGGAGCATCACCATCGCCACCACCACCTGAATGAGGATAAGGCATTTGGGGTGTCTTCTACGCTTTGGGACCATGTGTTCAACACCATGCCCCCGACTAAAGATGCCAAAAAAGTGGTCGAGGTACAAACGCCCGCTAATTCCTAAAGCAACCTCAAAGTCCCTTTGAAAACAAGTTCCTACACCTTTCACTTCTCTATCAATGGGTAAAATTCACGCTGCTATTACCGGCGTCCATGGCTGGCTGCCAGAAACCAAACTGACCAATAAAGACCTCGAAAAAATGGTGGATACCAACGACGAGTGGATCCAATCACGCACCGGTATCCGCGAACGTCGTATCCTTCGCGAGCCAGGTTGGGCAACCTCCGATATGTGCGCAGAGGCCGTTAAGGGTTTACTTGAAAAAACAGGTATCAAGCCCGGGGAAATTGATATGATCATTGTGGCTACTGTGACCGCCGACCTTATTTTTCCCGATACCGCCAATACGGTATGTGATAAAGTTGGCGCAAAAAACGCGTTTGGCTACGATATCAATGCCGCTTGTTCTGGCTTCCTCTTTGCACTTTCCACAGGTGCACAATTCGTTCAAAATGAAACCTATAGCAAGGTTATTGTGGTGGGTGCGGATATGATGTCTTCCATCATCTTACAACCAAAATAACTTATCATGAAGGTCGATTGCAGGGACCTGCTGAATTTTATAAAAACAATACAATTCTCATGCAGACTCGTTTTTCGGAAGG
>JALHPW010000425.1:2651-3110 GCA_022842255.1 Saprospiraceae bacterium
ATAGCAAGGTTATTGTGGTAGGTGCGGACATGATGTCTTCCATCATCGATTATACGGACCGTAACACCTGCGTGATTTTTGGCGACGGCGCAGCGGCCGTGTTGCTGGAACCCAAAAAAGATGGCACCGGAATCATTGATTTTGTGCTTCGTGGGGATGGGTCCGGACGTGAGCTTTTGCACATGAAAGCAGGTGGCTCGCTCAAGCCAGCCTCTGTCGAAACCATTGCCGCAAGGGAGCATTATGCCTGGCAGGATGGCAAACGGGTGTTTGTACACGCGGTAAAAGGCATGACCAGTACTTGTGAAGAGGTGATGCGCCGCAACAAAATGACCACCGACGACGTCCAGTGGGTAGTACCCCACCAGGCCAACATGCGCATCATTACCTCCGTAGCCGAACACCTGCATTTTCCAATGGAACGGGTAATGGTGAACATAGAACGTTATGGGAACACCA
>JALHPW010000425.1:3120-4978 GCA_022842255.1 Saprospiraceae bacterium
GAACACCACCGCAGCTACCCTCCCCCTTTGTCTCTGGGATTACGAAAAGCAATTGAAAAAAGGGGACAATGTCATCCTAACCGCCTTTGGGGGTGGTTTTACCTGGGGGGCTTTGTATTTGAAATGGGCGTATTGATTTTTGGGTTATTGGTTATAGGTGGATTTGGTTATTTGAGTGCTCAAGCTTGATAGCTCAAATAACCAAATCCACCTATAACCAACAACCAGTAACCAATAACCTATCCCATCGCCTGCACCAATAGCCAGGCGAGTATCAGTCCAATAAGGATTGCCATAACAAGTATGGCGCCGATGCCGCTGCTTTTTTTGGCCACTGGCCAATCAGTTTCAATGGCAGCTTCCTGTAAGATTTCGCGGGCCAATTCGGCATCCTCAGGCCGGGTATGGAGGCGGATAATTCCCGGCAAATGGGGAGTCACGGACTGAGAAATAGCGTTGGCCAAAAAACAGTGTATGCCTTCCGAACGCAAACGCGCCGCGGCTACTTCCGCTTCCATGGTAGCGTAAAACTTTGCGACAATTTCCCCTTGCCCAGCCCATTCCGGCAATTGTTCGTCAAAATCAAAATCGTCGAGAATATCCGGTGGATGCATAATATACTATGATTAAAGTGATTTGGATGATTTGAGTGATTGAAACACCTTGATTTATAATTGATTATAGAAACTCAATCCTCAAAACCATTTTGCGTTGGCTATAAAAGATGGTTAAAACGCGGTTAAATTAGGGCTTAAAAGCAGCTTTTATAGTCGGCATAAACCGCTTTAGCCATTCGGTGTATTGTTCCGCAGAAGGATGCAGGCCATCTGCAGCAACCAAAGCTGGTTGCGCAAGTCCCTGTCTGGAGATGTCTGTAACATACGCATACTTAACCCCGTACGATTCGCTGATGAGTTGATTGGCCGCATTGTAGGCATCAATTGCTTGCGAAATGGATGCCGGATTGCCAAAAGCTTGTCCATACGGAGTATACGCCCAATCCGGAATTGAAATCACGATTACCCGTTCTGTTCTTCCACCGGCTCGAGCAATCGCATATTGGAGCAGGGACTCAAACTGCAATTTGTAAGTCTCAAAATTAGCGTTTTGGTATTGATTATTCACTCCGATGCACAAGGTCACCAAACTAAAAGTGCTGTCTGCCAGGGTTGCGGACTGATTGTTTAGGGCAGATTGGAGGTTGTCGGTCCTCCAGCCTGTTTGCGCTACCACATGCAGGCCCTCGACCCGAAAGCCTGCATACCGAAGGCTGTCAGCAATTTGATTGGGAAAATTTTGTTCCCATTTCACCCCTTCACCCTTGGTGTAGGAATCGCCCAAAGCAAGGATATCAATGGATTCTTTCACGATCAATGGCGACTTTGGTAGCGGTTCTTCTGGCAGGTGTCTGCAAAAGAAGAGGGTCGGAAGAAAAAACAGTAAAAAAGGTATTCGCATGGCGGATATTTGAGGGAAGAACAAATTGAACGCGGAAGGGTTCTCCTACCACAAAGATTCTAAAAATGTCATTCAAAAAATTAGCCAAACCCCTGACCATCCTCTTTGCCTTGTTATTCCTGGGTGGAATTTTTGTTGTCGAAAATGTTCTGCCGTATGCCGGCATAAAACCTATACGCCGTCAACCGGAAGACCTGCTTTGGCTCCTGCCTAAAGGGGTTAAACCTGAGAATTACGGACTCAAAGGCCAGGAAATCACCATTCAAACCCCTGATAGCCTTCGGCTTAGCGCCTTAATCATTCAGTCCAACCAGGACACAACGCTGGCAACAGTAGTGCTCTTGCACGGTATTTCAGCTTGTAAGGAAGTGGATTTGGAACGCGCCAAAATACTTGCGGA
>JALHPW010000426.1 GCA_022842255.1 Saprospiraceae bacterium
CATGCACAAATTGTCCCATCCCGATGGACGCCGAATCGCCGTCGCCGGAAACGCCGATGTACATCAGGTCGCGGTTGGCGAGATACGCGCCCGTAGCCACGGAGGGCATCCGACCATGTACGGAGTTGAAACCGTGCGAGTTGGCCAAAAAATACGTGGGCGTTTTGGACGAGCAACCGATGCCAGAAAGTTTGGCTACACGGTGCGGTTCAACAGCCATTTCAAAACAGGACTGAATGATGGCCCCACTCACAGAATCGTGGCCACAGCCCGCACAAAGCGTGGACAGCGCGCCTTCGTAGAATTTTTTGGTATACCCCAGCGCGTTTTTGGGCGAATCTGGGTGGCGGAATGTTGGACGGACGAATGTCATTTTTGTTGTGGATGTGTTTTGTTGGGGATTTGGGGATTTGTTTGTTATTTATCTGGCATTATTGAGTAGGCAGTGTAAAACCTTGACGTCACAATTTTCACCCCAAAACTATCTGCATAAACCGGATCTCCAAAGATATAAGCGTGATTTATTAGTGCACTTGAAACCATTGAAATCGTCTTCGTATTAAAATCTTCTCCGGCATTCATCATACACTTCCAATCTCCGCGTTTACTCGTAAAACATGTTTGAAACGAATCAATTACCCAGCCGGCAGGCGGTTGTGGCATTACATCTTTGAACGTTGTGGTTCTTTTCATTTGCGATACGGTCATCTTTTTGACCTGAACGGTACGATTGTTTTTTTGCAAGGTGGTTGACACGCAAAACAGACTCAAAATTATTGCGAATAACTTCATGCTCATGGTTGTTTGTTAAGGCATTCACACCAAACAAAGAGCTTAAACTACTTTTTCCTATAAAAAAAACGCTCCCTTGCCTGCTCAACCAACTGATTGTAAAGCCCAGAAATATCCTCCCATTCACTCGATTCCAGTACCCTAAAAATTTGCATCCCAGCATCAAACCAAACTTCTTCCTCTTTTTGGATAGGCCTGTCTTTTTCTATCGCATATTCCACCAAACCCAGTGCCATTTCGATGGCGTTAATGTGAATACTGGTCTCTGTACCAGATTCAAGTTTGTAGTTTCGATATTCCGAGAGCCGTTTTCTAAGCGTCTTTCGGACATGGCTTTGAAGGTCAAATTTCATTTTTTTGCATCTTCATCTATCATTTTGCGCACTCTAAACACAATGTACAACCCGAACATAAATGTCAGTCCCAATAGGATTATTTGCAAGTCGGGCGACATCCCTTGTGTGCTATCATGGGGCGTGGCATAATTACGACCACTTGGGTTGAAATTTTGGAAAAAGAGGAATATGGTTTTCATGTTTTGCTGTGGTTTTTAAGCATTGGTACCTCGTAATTCCCACCTCCCACCTCGTAATTCCTCACTCACTCACTTCCGACAAATTAGGCTCCCCAGGCTCATGTTCCGCAAATGCCGGGTTCAGTTTTCCCACCAAGCTCTGGAAGATTTTTTGCCGAATCACATCAGCGGTAATCGGGAAACCGTCGTAGTTTAAAATCGAAGTCAGTTTGGCTGGGTTGATACCCAATTCGTTGACCAACAAGGACTTAAACTGCGCGTCGCGGTTTTGTTCCACTACAAAAACCCGTTGGTGCGAGTCGATGAAATGTTGCACTTCCGCATTGAAGGGGAAGGATTTTACGCGCATCGCATCGAGTGTGATGCCTTGTTCTTTTAGCAAATCCTGTGCTTCAATGGCCGCGTAGGTCGTGGTACCGAAAAACAACATTCCGAACGCGCTTTGTTTTTCCTGCTGGTAAAACTCCGGACCCGGGACGTGCTGTTTCGCCGTTTCCCATTTTTTTACCAGACGGTCCATGTTGCGGACGTATGCCGGACCTTCTTCTGTGTACACCGCATATTCATCACGAGAGGTACCCCGGGTAAAAAACGAACCTTTGGTCGGGTGGGTGCCAGGAATGGTGCGGTAGGTGATGCCATCTCCGTCCACATCCAGGTAGCGCCCAAAACGCTCGGCAGATTCTTCTAATTCTTTGGCTGTCAGCACTTTGCCACGGTCGTAAACTTTGCTGTCATCCCATTGCAGTGGGGGCGACATGTTTTCGTTCATGCCCAGGTCGAGGTCGGTCATGACCAACACCGGGGTCTGCAAACGTTCCGCCAAATCAAACGCCTCCGCCATCATGGTAAAACACTCGGCCGGGGTACTTGGGAAAAGTAAAACCTGTTTGGTATCGCCATGCGAAGCATAGGCGGCAATGAGCAAATCTGATTGTTGGGTGCGGGTGGGCATACCCGTGCTGGGTCCGCCGCGCTGCACATCCACCAGTACCGTAGGGATTTCAGCAAAATAAGCCAGTCCCAAAAACTCGCTCATCAAGGAAACACCGGGTCCGCTGGTGGCAGTAAACGACCGTGCCCCATTCCAGTTGGCGCCGATGACCATACCGATGGCTGCGAGTTCGTCCTCAGCTTGTACGATGGCGAAGTTGTTTTGTCCGGTTTCGGGGTCAATGCGCAGTTTCTTGGCGTATTTACCAAAAGCGTCGGCCAAAGAGGTGGAAGGCGTTATGGGATACCAGGATAATACGGTAGCTCCTGCGTACACAGCACCGAGTCCGCAAGCGGAGTTGCCGTCCATCATGATCCAGTCTTTCACCAGGTCGCGGCGCTCTACCCGGTGTTCGGGCAGCGGGCAGGTAAAATGTTGGCGGGCATATTGGATGCCCATGTCCATAGCCTCGTAGTTGGCGGTCACGAGCTTTTCCTTGCCCTTGAATTTTTGTTGGATAATGCCTTGCAACACCTCCAATTCGATGTTGAGCAGGGCCGACAGCGCACCCACGTACACCATGTTTTTGAGCAACTGGCGTTGGCGTGGGTCCTGGAATTTATCCATACACAGCTGCATCATCGGGATGCCGAGATAGTGGATATCGTCGCGGATAAAATCCTTGTACAATTCCTTGGTACTGTCGTAGATGAAGTATCCTCCCGGCTTCACGTTGGCGATGTCCTTGGGCATGGATTGCGGGTTCACGCTCAGCATGATGTCCACGCCTTCGCGCCGGCCGAGGTAGCCTTTTTCACTCACGCGCACCTCGTACCAGGTCGGCAGCCCTTGGATGTTCGAGGGGAAGATGTTTTTGGGCGACACGGGGATGCCCATTCGGAAAATGGCCTTGGCAAACATATCGTTTGCGCTGGCAGAGCCGGTGCCGTTTACGTTGGCGAATCGGATGACGAAGTCGTTGAGCACGGTTGCTTAGTATAGGTCACGGATGAATCCGTGGGTTGGTTTTGAATGTTTTGTGCGATTGTTGTCCCCTTTTGATTTTGATGGATTTCCCGACTCAAGTGATGAACTGCAGTTCAATCAAATTTTTACTGAGTGGGTTGTTTGTGTCTTCGCTAACAATGGTAGATACTCACCCCACCTCCACCCCAGTCCGCTTAATCTCCTCCACAAACGGGTCCCCTTCCTCTAAGCGCTGGGAGGGGAAAGTATGCGTTTCGATGGACATAAACTTTGGCATCACGTGTAGGCTGCGAAACCGCTCTTTGTCCAGCGCAGCCAAGCCGATAAAATCATCTGCAAAAAGGGCCAGGTCAATATCCGACCATTCATGCTGCTGGTTATGGGCGAACGAGCCAAACAGGATGGCTCTTTGCACCCCAACACCTAGCGCACGGACTTCCCGCAGGTAGTCTTGCGCAATTTTTAAGGCAGTTGATTGAGTAACCATTGTCTTATTGTTTCTACTTCATCCAGCAAGGTTTCGGTATATGGACGGTCGCAGATTTTGAAAATCATGAACTGGTAATCAGGGTATCGGCCTTCCATTTGGTAGTCGTTCATCCGGTCCAACAAAAGTAAACCTTCCGCAGAAAATGTCAGTTGTGTTAGGCTTGCTAATCGAACCAAATTGTGCGTTCTTGGTGGATGGTCACTTTCATTATCCCTGACAAAATGGGCTTTCAGCAATTTTTCGAGTACAAGATGTGCGAAAAACAATGAATGGGGGTAGTTGGCCTTTTCAAAAAGGTTTAAAACCACTACCCAGTCTTTGTCTGCGGCTTGTTTCCAATACTCGATGTACGCTTCTTTGGTCATAATTTGATCAGACTAGCTTCCGCTCTTCCCAAATTCCCAGCGCAATAATAAACAAAGCTCCGAATGTGATGGACACATCTGCGAAATTGAATATTCCCGTGCGGAAAAAACCGTAGTGGATGTACAAAAAATCGGTCACCGACCCGTATGCGACCCGGTCGATGATGTTGCCAATACCCCCGCCTATGACGCAGCAGACCCCGATGGCAATGCCCCGGCTGGCTTTGCCCTGAAAAAGCCAAAAGAGCAGTCCCAGCATCGTGAGTGCCGGTAAAAGGTTGAGCAACAAGGTTTTGGAAACGGGGCCCAACTCATCGCCAAGGCTGAGGAAAGCTCCGCTGTTTTCAACTTTTGTCAGCAGCACGTGGTTGCCTGCCAATGGGATTTGCTCATGGTATTCCAGGTGCTCGCGTACAACGGATTTGGAAATTTGATCGCAACCGATGTTGGCAACAATCAAGAACAGGAATATGGTATTTCGAACAATCTTGAATTTTTCCATGAGCAAGGTTTAAAGTGTCTATACGAAGGATTTGTATACTTATTTTCTTTGCCAAAGACTCCATTGCTTCGTGTCCAGCATCACTAGTTGAAATCCATCGGGAGCCGTCCCGCCTTTTTCCATCAACCAATAATCATGCTGATTCTGAGCGTCCAGACTCACATTGCCCAATCGCCCAAAATAGGCATGTAGCAGCCATTGGTCGGAAAAATGGGGCGGGGTTCCCAAGGTTGTGCCTTTCCCCACCTTTGCGCAGATGGCTGTAATATCTCGAATCTGCACTTCATCTCGGCGAAATTTGCCCCAAAAAGAGCAAGAAACAAGCGCTACCACCAACAGAAGCACTCCCGCCATTTTTTCCAACAAACGGCC
>JALHPW010000427.1 GCA_022842255.1 Saprospiraceae bacterium
ATACCTTGGAACTTCGCCCGCAACCTACCCGCACTGAAATCCGTGGCTTCTGCCCTGGTGAAACGGTGACCATTGCTGGCCAAAACTATACGCAACCCGGTACCGTAGTGGCCAATTTGGCGGCTGCTGCAGGCTGCGATACGGTGGTTACCTACACTTTGCAGCACCTCACCCCGGCCCCATCCAATGTGGCGATTCAATGTCCAACCGACATTACCGTGGTGGCCGCACCTGGAGCAGGGTTGACCACCATCAACTACGGAGCACCTGTGGCAGCGAGCGATTGTGTTTGCCCGGGCCTGGATTTAAATAGAACCAATGGGTTGGCTTCCGGAAGCGAGTTTCCGGTCGGGGTCACACAGGTTTGTTATACGGCCAAGGACAACTGTGGGCAAGAAAAACCATGTTGCTTCAAGGTTGACATCCGGGAAGAAAACGCCTGTGATGTGAAGGAAAATGGCTGCATGAAATATGAGTTGTTGAGCATCACTTCCGACCCTGCGAAGAATTACACTTATCGCATCCGGGTTACCAATAACTGCTCTAGCAAATTGATTTACACCGCCATACAGGTTCCAGATGGTGTGATTGCCATGGACCCGCCCAACAATACGACCTACCACTCACCGATTGATGAGCGGAGTTACCTTGTGCGCAGCCCTAATTTCTCGCCGATGTATTCCATTCGGTTCAAATCCATGAACGATAGCATTTCGAATGGTGAATCTGAGATCTTTGAATACACTTTGCCTGCCCAGGCTGATGTGACCTACATCAACATCACCTCTCGTTTGGCTTCACAGGTGTTTTACGAAGCTCACTTGAACACGTTCAAATGTTCGGTTGGAAACACGCCAACCAATCAAGTTCAAGGGTCCAAATCAAGGGACGCTGCTCCGGTAGAGGCGAAGAATGCGTTGCTTCTGTACCCAAATCCGACCACTGGTGTATTGTTCGCCGATTTGTCGGACTGGCAAGGTCAAAAGCTACAAGTTCAAGTAGCCAACACACAAGGCCAGGTCGTTCACACCATGAAATTGACTGCTGAGGAGGATCTGCTGCGGGTTGAAATGCCAAAAGGTTTGACGGCTGGCGTATATTTCTTTGAATTGACCACGGAAAAAGGGGAGAAGGAAGTGCTTCGGTTTATGTTGCAGCGTTGATAACCAATCTCTTACCCAGAATGCACTTCAATAGAGCTTGTTAATTGCGATTAGCCTAAACCAAAAGCCTCTCTCCCACAAAATTGGGGTGAGAGGCTTTTGCCATTTTGGTCAAAAAGAATGAAAATGCATTTGGATTGATGAGATTACATATAAAACTACCGTAGGTTTGTTTTTATGAACATCATACGAATTCTTTTTTTAATATTACTTGCAAACCCTGGATGGGGGCAACAGGCAACTTTTTTAAGCTATTCCGGGTTCGCATTTTCGGATATGTTGCGTACTCCGGAGCACGATTTGATTCTCGTAGGAAAGAATTTTTCCGATGACGAGATTGAACTGCGCAAAGTGAGCGAAGGTGGAGATGAAATTTGGAACCTAACCATCCTTTTCCCATTGGACGTGAATATGGCTCATTTGAGCCCTGCAAACGACCATCATTTTCTCTTAAGCGGAAATTTCATCCAGGCACCAGATACTACGACCTTGATCATTATCAAATTCTCAACAGAGGGCGAGATACTTTGGATGTCATCCCCGAAAATCCCAAAATCAGTAGAAATTGATGATGTTTTCCAGTTAGGTGATGGTACTTTTATTATGACAGGCACTTCAGGCAGCTTTGGGAATCCATATTACTCTCTTTTCCATTTTGATAGTACGGCGTCGATTTTACTAAACGCAACCCACCATTTGGTAGAAAACGACACACTGCTTACAGATGACCAGAATACCAGAGCCTCCATTCAAAACCGAGAAAATGGCTATATTACAGTCGTATGCAACGATAATGCTTCTGGATCGAGTATCAATTCGGATGCTACGGTAATGCAATTTGATTCCTTGGGCGAATTGCTTTGGAAGACTAAGCTCGACCTCGGTCAATCAGATGATGCTCGATGTGTCAAGCAGTTGAAGGATCAATCTATCCTCGTGGCTGGCAAGAGCACACACGTTTTATTTACGTCCTGGGCAAGGGCCTTTGTCACTAAGCTGGATGATAGTGGTACCATATTGTGGACAAACTTTTATGACAGTACAGGCCTTGGAGCACCCTTGTTTGGTATTGACATTTTGGAGCTTACAAACGGGGATTTATTGTTGACAGCCCTCAAAATTGGCATGCCAGATTATAACATTGTAGTGTTTTTGCTAGATTCTTTGGGACAAGAGAAAAACCGACTTTGGCTTAAAAGGAATGGTCAAAATGATTTTTCAAATGTAATGGTCCAAGTAGAAGACAATCAGATGGCTATTGCTGGCCATCAAGGGCTACCAAATTTTAGTAATCTTTTAGTACTGTTTCCACTTTCTATCCTAACAAACACCTTCAACCCAATAATAGACAGCCCGCTTTTTGAGGCATTTCCAAACCCTGTCAGTACGGAACTGACGCTTTATTATCCTCAAATCGAAAACCTTGGCCTTCAGTTGGATATTTATTCAGAAACTGGAAGTAAGCTGTATACTGGAGTTCCTAAACCTGGCATGAATATGCAAGGCTATCCTACAGGTACCTATTATTTTGTTTTAACTGATTATAAAAAATCTCAATCTTATGTGCGAAAGGTGCTTAAGATAAAATGAAGCTGTATGACAACTATACCAAGCCATCGTTGTTTCACGCCTTCCTACAAAAAAGGTGGTTAAAATAACACAAAATAGAAATGCAAGTAGAAATCTGGAGCGATATCGTATGCCCCTTTTGTTATATCGGCAAACGGAAATTTGAGCAAGCCCTCGAAAAATTTCCCCAAAAAGATCAGGTCGAAATCGTGTGGAAAAGTTTTCAACTCGACCCGGATGCCCCAAAGGTAGGCACTGATTACCTGAAAAACCTTTCTGAGCGCAAAGGATGGTCACTCGAACAAACCCGCCAAATCACCAGCAATGTAAGCAATATGGCCGCTGGTGTGGGTTTGGAATACCACTTTGAAAAGGCCATTTCTGCCAATTCCTTGGATGCACACCGCGTCTTGCATTTGGCCAAAAATCATGGGTTGCGAGACGCCATGGAGGAGGCCCTGTTCAAGGCCCATTTTACGGAAGGGCAGAACATCGCGGACCATGCCACGCTGTTGCAATTGGGTGCAGGTATTGGATTGGATGCTGCTGAGTTGAAGCAAGTGCTTGAAAGTCAAGCATTTGAAGACGAGGTTCAGCTGGACATCGAGACTGCCCGGCAACTGCGGGTGAGCGGCGTTCCGTTTTTTGTTTTTGACCGTAAATATGGCGTTTCAGGGGCGCAAGACCCAACCGTGTTTTTGCAGACTTTGGAAAAGGCCCTTGAAACCAGGGAAGCAAAAAACTAACCCTACCTCCCTTGTACCTGCTGCGCCTTGGCCAAATCCGCCTGTGCTTTGGCTGTTTCTCCCATTTGTGTGTACACCGCAGCCCGGGTATTGTACGCAAACGGATAGTTCGGGTTGATGCTCAATGCCTTATTGGTATCTTCCAATGCTTTTGCCAATTGCCCTGACTTCATGTGGGCAAAGGCGCGGTTGTTCAAAATCATCGGCTGTACTTGAGGTGTTGCGATGGCCACCGCGGCAGAGTAATCTGCCACGGCCTCGCTGAAACGTTCCGCTTTGGTGTGCATGAGCCCACGGTTCACCAAAGCTTCCACATAATTTGGATTCAATTGGATGGCCTGGCTGTAATCGGCCAGCGATTTTTGCAAATCCCCGCCTTTTTCGTGTGCCACCGCCCGAAAATAAAACGCTTCAGGCGATTTGGGCTCTAACTCGATGCTGCGGTTCAAATCCGGCACCGCCTCGGCAGCACGGTTGAGGATCACGAGGCATTTTCCTTTGTTCAAAAACAGTTTTGGCGTAACGATTCCCGCCTCAATCGCTTTTGTGAAATCTACCAAGGCTTCCGGGTATTTCTTTAACTGGAAATAGGCTTGTCCGCGTCCATTATACGCTTCTACCGTGGCCGGGTCGTAGTTCAGCGATTCGGTGTAGTGCGTTACGGCCCCTTGATAATCGTTGGAAATCAATTGGTTGTAAGCAAGATTGCATTGGCAAAGCGAGGATTCGGGCGTTTTTTCGGTGCAGTTTTCAAAAAGGTTCACCCCGTCGGCCCAGACAGAAGTTTGGCGGAAAGCCAAAAAGCCCAACAGGATCGTAGCCGCAGCCAGGACAGCATTTCGGATTTCCGGCTTTAGCTTCTCCAGGAAAATACCCGCTAGGAAGAACAATCCGATGCAAGAAACATACACGTAGCGGTCCGAACGCAACTCAAAACTACCCACGGTCCGGAAAGGAAGCATGATGGACAATGGCAGCAAGTAAAGCGCCAATCCCAACAGTGCATCGTTGTTTTTGGACCATTTTTTCCAGACAAGAACCCCCAATCCAATCAATATTAATGGGGCGATGTAATAATCCAGGCTCCAGCTTCCCTCCATTTTCACGAAGGGGTACGAAATCGAAAAACCGAGCGGGACCAAGAGTTTTACCGGGTAAAAAAGCAAGGTTTGACAGACCATGAAAAACCGATCGGCCAAGGAAAAAACTGCCGACCGTGCTTCTATATCATGCCCTTCTTGCTCCCGGGTGATGAAAGTGTACACGCCAAATGCTACAGCAATAGCCAAAAACGGGATTTTATTCAGCAGCAGACCCGAAGCTGAGCCAGCCGATTTGGTCCGGTGGTAGTACCAATCGATGGCAATCAACACCATTGGCAAAGTCACGGCAGCCGATTTCGACAAACAAGCAGCCATAATCGCTGCCATGGAAAGTGCCAACGCGGCTGTTTTTTGGCTGTCTGTCCGGTTCAAATACCGAATCAAACTC
>JALHPW010000428.1 GCA_022842255.1 Saprospiraceae bacterium
GACATAAAAAAAGCCGCCCAGTCTTTTCGACTGGGCGGCTCACAACATAACCATGAAAACAATTAACCAATCAAATGTTAGCCCTTTCTGATTATGTTATTTCCGAAAACCGTGCCAAACTTTTCGACTTTAAAAAATTTTTCGGTTGAAAAGTGTTAAAGTTGTTGAGAGGGTTGAGGGTTTAGATGGTTTAGGGTTTATAGTTTAGGGTTTAGCGCGCGCTCCCTAAACCCTAAACTATAAACCTTAAACTATTTCTTCACCAACTTAGCGGTCAACGGACGCGCCAAACCCTTGACTTTCAGCAAGTACAGTCCTGCGGGCGCATTGTCCAACACCACCATGCCTTGCAGGGTATTGTCCCAACGGACCAATCGGGCCGTTTGCACCAATTTGCCTTTGGTATCAAACACTTCGCAGATCAACGATTGCTCGCCTTCAAGCGCCGGGAGCTCAACCCGTGCCATACCGCTGGTCGGATTAGGCGATACTTTCAGGCTGCGCAACTGATTGGGCTCTGAAGTGCCTACTGTGCACAAATCGATAAACTTTTCGGTACTGCAACCGAGTGCATCCACACAGATAAGGGTGTAAAAGCCAAAAGGTAGATTGGTAAACACAGGGTCCGGTACGAAGTTACTTCCATTGATGCTATAGAAATAAGGCGCGGTACCATTCATCGGTATGGCTGTAATCTTTCCATTGTTGACGGAGGGGCATTCTACCGTAGCATCCACGATAAACCCTAGGCACTGATCTACTGTGCAGAACGGGGCACTAACTTCCGTCCCAAAATTCCCGCCCATGTAAGACCAATAGGTGCCACCAGTTGGCGCAAACAAGTCCACAAAGCCACCGTCCATACCATCGCCCGCGGAGTCGAACAAACGGAACACATAACATTTGTCTTTTTCCAAACACAATTCCACGGCGTAAAAGCCATTGGGTTCGGGGTAAGGGCCGCCTGAAGCCACTACATTGTTTTGGTCGTCGCGCACCTCCCAAGTGTTTTGGCTGGGGGTTTGGTTGGGACTGAAAAACAACTGAACCGGGAAGCCATCGGCAGTAATGGTAAAGGAGGCGCTTCCCGTATCGTTACCAGGCTGTTCATCCTCCCCTGGACCATTTACGTTGGTGATGTCCACATCCACCGTGTTTGCCCCAAATTGTAGGTTTTGGACGAACAGGTTAATCTCCGTGGATGCATCCGGCTCCAAGAAAACCGTATTGGGCACACTGGGTTGAGGCACTCCGTTTGCGACGATTTGTGCATCAAATTCGTGTTCATTGCCCAGACCATTGTTTCGAATTGTCACGCCAATTAAAGCAAAATTTGGATCGTTACAGGCATTGATGGGGCGCACATTGGTCACCTCCAGTTCACGAAGCGCCCTGTTTCTAACCGTCACATGTACCGTATCGTTGTTGATTTGCTGGTCGCTGATGGCACTGGCACTGATCTCAAAATTGTAAATACCTCCCGTAGTGCTGAGGTCTTCGGTGGTAGCAAATAGATGTTCTACCGTAGAACCTGCGGTTACGTTGGCTCCATACACCTCTGTTTTCCATGCACCTCCATTTAAACGATAGGCGACCTGGATATTCGATTGGGTGCTCAAGCCGAAATTACGGAAACGAATTTTTATAGGTTCGCTCTGGGTCAGGTTTGGACCAGACACCGGCGACACCAATGCCAAGGCTCCTGCGTCAATCAATTCACGCTCAGGCGTGCAAATATTAAACAACTGGGGGTCTTGGTTCGCACTAACGGCTTCTACCAGAACATTCCCAAAGATGTCGTAAAGCCGGAATTTACCCTGCCAACTGAAGGTACTGGATTTTAGATAGAATTTGTAGCAGGTATCGTCGTCACTGCAAATCTGGGTGAAGGTTTGCCCAGTGCTCATCTCCCCTGAAGCAAGCAAGGAATTGGTTTGGCTACGCAGCTCCCAGAACAATACCCCAAAATCCGTTTCAGCCTCGGCAGTCAAGTAGGTGCCATCCAGGTTGCCGATGAATTTGATGGGGGCAAGACTGTCGTTGGAGGTACGTTCGTCTTGTACACCGTTGGGCAGAGAAGTGAAAATGCGCAATCCATTGAGCCCATCCAGAATACCCGTGGCGTGGAAGTCAATCGTATCACGCTCCCCTGGCGCAAGGTTACCAGTCCAATCGTATATGTTCAAGGGTTGGGTGTTGATTTGCCAATGTACCTTGGCACTTTGCAAGGGGAGGCCCGAGGCATTCCGGATGATAATACCAAAGTCAGTTTCACTGCCACAGATCAGACCTGAAAGGTTGTACTTCCCTACAGCAGCTACATCATTGGAGGTCAGTTTTTGTATCACCGCATCTAAGGTGTCGTTCCGAAGAAACTGGTCGGGTGCCCAATGGGTAATGATCCGTACCTTGTAGTCTGCTCCTACCACAGGCATATTGACCGTTGCGGCAAAGGTGTAGTCAAGGGTTTCACCAGCCACGACGGTTCCTGGAATGTTTTCGGTTGCTACTAAGCTGCCATTCAAAAACAGGGAAGCTGAAAAGCCCGAAGCGGATTCTACCCCCCCGTTGAAAATCTGGACTTTCACCGATTCGCCATTGCCGAGCAGCGCGGACGAAACCGGGGCCAGCAATTCTTGCGGTTTAATATCGTAGGTGTCCCGCTGTATTTTGAACGAACCTATCCGCGTGCCCCAAGTGACTCCTGTGGGCTGGTATTCGCCTGTAAACCAGAAAGTCCTACCATCTTCCGGGTCCACACTCATGTTGCTGTAATCGCCCCAGCGCTGATCGTAGTGGCTTTGTTCGCCCGCAGCCAGGGTGTGTTCCTCTACTGGCATTTGGCCCAGTGGGTCGCCATTGCGGCGTCCAGTAATGTAAAGGCCCGGGTTGAGAAACTCGCTTGCGCCAGTGTACCCAAGCGCGATATTCCCAGCTTCATCCGTGCAAAGGGTACCCATAAATCGGTTGGTCACCAAATCCGGGGCATACGTGCCCTCTTGATAGATTTGCCAATCGCCCCCACCCTGCTTCCGGAGTTCGTACCAGCGCACAGCCGCATCGCCCCCTTCACCTACCTGTCCGGAAACATCCGAGACGTGGTTGAACACCACCGATTCGTAGGTGCCGAAATTGCGGTATGGCGCACGGTACATGATGATGTTTTCCAACGCCGTGATACGGGGCGCTGTGGGGTCTGGTTGTTCGATGCAGTCGAATAGTCCACCTCCAAAACAAACTTTGGTTTCAAAGGGCGTGGGAAACACCTTTTTCGGGCCAAAAAGGTTGCTCTGCGCGGGGTCGGACCAATCCACCTCGACTTCCCAAATCTGCAGGTGATCTTGGCCGCCGTCCCAAGCATCGTCGTACACCCGGAAGATGTAGGCCGGGCTGCCGGCTGGTGGCGGTGGACCACCTTCCCAGTCAGCACCAGTGGCAGGCTGATACTGAATGGCGAGGTAGTTGGGCATCACAAAACGATAAAGGTCGAAAAATGGCTCACCAGCCAACATGGCCGCGCGTTCCAAAGCATATCCGGAACACTGGTTGCCATTGGAAATTTCATTCACCGTAATAAAATAGGCGTTATCCCAAACGTACAACTTGGGGTAATCACCAAAGCCTTGGGTTTGAAAGCGGTAGGCTTTCCAACCGCCGGTGGGGTCGCTGTTATCCGAGATGGCTATCAGAAGTTCGTTGGTGAAAAAACCCTGCAATTCCATAATGAGCCAGCGTTCGGCCGCATGGTCGTATTGCACGATTGGGTCGCCGATACTTCCCGAACCAACCTCTTCCCAAATGGTGCTACTGAGGATGGGGCCCATGACGGATTG
Organism: Saprospiraceae bacterium; assembly: GCA_022842255.1. Taxonomy (GTDB): domain Bacteria; phylum Bacteroidota; class Bacteroidia; order Chitinophagales; family Saprospiraceae; genus M3007. The sequence continues at coordinate 3,834 of JALHPW010000428.1, forward strand.
GCCGGTAGCCTTGTCCCAAACCTGCATCCAAGAGCCCCCAGAAGCATTGGTCATTTGCACATAGTGGTGTTTGCCGATGTCGCCCGTTGGGTCGGGAGGGGTAATTCCACCCGGATCGCGCAGGCCTTCAAAATTGAACCCAGGGATAATTTCTGGACCGCCTCCCCGATTTTCTGCGTTGTTTTTTGCCAATGGATCTCCGTCTTTGGGAAGCGGGTCGGGGTTGTTCAAAGTATTGGCGGTAAAATAATTCCGCTTTTGTGCTATTTTACGCGGAACTTGAGTCGGAAGTACGGTTTGCGGCTTTAAATCGCGTAGCGATGGAATACTGCCCAGCATTTCACCCTTTGAAACAGTGGGCGGATAAGCCTGCGGCGGATCGTCTTGCCGGATGGTTTTTTGGGCCAATAAGAGGCTGGTCGCGAGGGACCAAAGGAGGCAAACAGTAAGGATTTGTTTCATGCAATTGGACTGGTTGAAAAAGTAGGGAAAAACAGCAATAGGGCTATCAAATGGAGATTCTTGCCCCTTCTTGCCATTTTTGGGACGGCAATGTATGAGGAAAAGTTGGGGCACTAAGGACCGATTATCACAAAACGTCGGCTGTTAGCCTTTGCCAGGTTTCTCTACCGAAAATCTGGATAGGAGACATTCACGAGACATGGCTTCGATTGCTTCACAGCAACTACCCTCTACAGGGTATGCCCATCCAACTGAAACTTTCGGGTTGCCGACATATTTGGCTTTTCTGGCTACGGGCTACGGAAGGTTCTTTACGTTTGTCGAACGTCAGCAAATAACATCTTAACTATTTTATCATCCTATGTCTTGTTTATCCACCCGAACCGTTTTGGTGCTTGCATGCTTTTTGCACACCTTTTTGGCCCTGAGCCAAAACCCCGATTGTCCCACTCCCACATTTTTCAAAACATTCGGTACCGAAACCCAATCCGAATACGGTACCGTCCTTGCCCGCAGCGGTGATGGCAATTTGTACCTCGCTGGCCGGAATGGGGTGCGGACTTTTATCCAAAAAACTAGCCTCGCCGGCAATCCTATCTGGGTGCGGGAGTTCCAGATCAGCCCTTTTTCTTCTTCCACGCCTCGTAGTCGCGCTTGGCTTCGTCGCCGGCGA
>JALHPW010000429.1 GCA_022842255.1 Saprospiraceae bacterium
GCCGAAGCGGAAACGACAGGTTCTTGCGGTTTGGACTTTGGTGGCGGGGGAGGGGCGGGTGCTTTGGCAGGCTTGCTGCTTTCACAGGCTGCGAGCAACAGAAATACACTTGCCAGCAAGAGGAGTTTGCGTTTTTTCATGGATTGTATGTACCCCGGAACTCCGTTCCGGGGAGTTGTAGCGCCCCGGAACGGAGTTCCGGGGAGTTGTAGCGCCCCGGAACGGAGTTCCGGGGTACATCACTGTTCCCGCCAAATGACCGCACCCTTCCGATTGATATACTGCCATTTACCATCCAAAATGGTAAGCGCCAGCCCTTCGCGAAACGGCGCGGCAGACTGGAAGGTGGGAGGAATTGCAATTTGACCATCCGGGTTGATATAGCCCCAACGACCATTGGCACATACCTGGGCTAGTCCGTCTGAAAACACCCCGGCATCCTCGAATTTGGGCATGATACTGAGTTTGCCTGCCTTGTCGATATACCCATAGGCGCCATTGATTTCCACCAATGCAAGCCCTTCCCCAAAGTCGCCCGCAAGATCGAACATAGGCTCTACCGCAATCCGGCCATCCTGACTCACAAAACCGTATTTCCCATCCCGAAACGCCAGTGCCATGCCATCAAAAAACTCTCCATGCGCATGGCCTTTTACAAACTCGAACTGCGGGGCAACGGTTTCTTCGCCCGCCCGGTTGCACAGTCCCCAGCGCCCATTGCGGGTCACCAGAGCCGATGGCCCCTGAAAAGAACTCGCGCCATCCCATTGAGGATCAATGCGATAGACCCCTTTTTTGTCCACAAAGCCCCACACCCCATCCTGACTGGCTGGAGCAAGTCCATCGCTAAAATTACCCGTTTGGGAAAAAATAGGCTTGACCGCAATTTGCCCCTCAGGGTTGATAAAGCCCGCACGGCCTTCAAAGGTGACAGGAGCCAATCCTTCAAAAAAATCGCCGGCAAATTCAAATAATGGGGCAATGGTCTCTTGGCCACGCTGGTTGACGTACCCCCAAAGCTGAGCCAATTGTACCCGCGCCATACCTTCAGAAAAAGGCCCCACCGAGCGGTACAGACGTTTGATGTACAGCCGTCCGATAGCGTCGAGCAAGGCCAATAGGCCATTGAGCCGCACCGTGGTAAAGCCGTTTTGAAATTCGCCAGCCTCCAGGTATTGAGGCTCAATGACGATTTCCCCTTCGGTGTTGATGAAGCCGAAGTAGCCGTTTTGCCTGATTTTGAAGAGAGATGGGTGCATTGAACGGCAAAAGTAGCGAATTCCTGTTCACTGCCCCAGCCACTCCAAAACCTCTGCTTTTTTACGCACCGATACGGGGATGAGGTCGCCGTTTTTCATTTTCAAATAGCCCCCTTCCTTTTTTTGAAATTCCTGTACAAATCGGAAGTTCAGCAGGTGGCTTTGGTGGGCCCGCACAAAACCGTGCGGTTCCAACATTTGGTCATATTGTTTGAGCGTTCGGGTAACAAAAATTTTCTCGCCACTGGCCAATACAAATCGGGTATTGTTGCCATCGGCCTCGCAGCGCACAATGTTTTCAATCTCCACAATCACGATGCGTTCCTGCGAATGCAAGGAAATACGGCGCGGCAACACATCAGGACGAGCGAGAGTCTCCTTTAGCAAATGCAGGCTTTCCGGGCTTTCGTTTTGGCGACTCCGGGCGCGGCCTACCGCTTCTTTCAATTGCTCAATATCAACCGGTTTGAGCAAATAATCAATCGCCGCAAAACGAAACGCCCGCAGTGCATGTTCATCGGAAGCGGTTACAAATATCACCCTGGAAGGCAACTTTGGAAAAATCTCCAGCAGGTCAAAACCGGTCCCGTCTCCCAATAAAATATCCAGGAAAATCAGGTCGGGCGTGGACTGCCGAAGCAATTTTGCGGCGCTGACCACGCTGTGTGCCGTGCCAACCAATTCCACGTCCGGACAATGCGCCGCAAGGTCGTCTTGCAACATCCGCATGGCCTGGGGCATATCCTCTATGATTATGGCGGTCATATTAATGTGGACAATGTGATTAATGTGGACAATGTGACTAATGTGGACAATGTGGCATTGTTTCGGGCTACCAGCGCAATCGAAGCGGGATTTGAACAATCACTTTTGTGCCGACGATTTCGCCGGAAAGGTCGTGTATATCATTGAATTCCAGGGGCGTATCAACTCGGTTTTCGGCCAGCGCTTCGAGCCGTTCCTGGGTGATTTTCAGTGCCGCAGAACTATGTCCAGGCTGTCGTTCTCCGCGCAACAAGGCGGCTTTTTCTCGGCCCACCCCATTGTCGGCGATGGTACAACGCAGGGTTTCCTCCCGAATTTCGAAGGATATTTCGATGTTGCCCCGACGGTCTTGCAAGTGTGCCAACCCATGCAAGACGGCATTTTCCACAAAAGGTTGGAGCAACATGGGGGGAAGTTCAATGGCTTCAGGGTCAATGGATTCTGAAAACTTAAGGCTAAAATCGAAGGGTTTTCCGGGTCGACAAAACTGCTCGATTTGAAGGTATTGCACGAGCGTATCGGCTTCCTCCCGGAGCGTCACCACTTGCTGGCGTGAATTGGAAAGGATGGACCGCATCAGTTGGGCAAAGGCATTGAGTTCGGTTCGGGCCGCTACGGTATCGCCTGTGCTTACCAAAGCTTGCACGCTGTTCAGGGCATTGAAAATGAAGTGCGGGTTCATTTGGAGCTGCAAGGCTTTCTGTTCGAGTTGTAGCAGTCGGTTTTCTACTTCCAGCTTTTCCCGTTTTTCAAGTTCTATTTTTCGCACCTGACGAATGCGGGTTTTTACCAAAAAGTAGGTGGATGCAATCAAAACCGCCCCAACAGCCATCCAAAACCAGGAGGTTTGCCAAAATGGCTTTTTCGTTGAAAATGAAGCTTTTATGGGCTCGCTCAAGGTCCCATCCGCCGAAACAGCCTGTGCCCAAAAGGTATAGTCGCCTGCTTGCAACCCTGCAAAATTCACCGATTGCTGCGCTGAAAAAGGCGACCATTCGGCATTGGGAGAGCCCTCCAGTTTCCAACGGTAGCGCAAGCCTTCCGGATTGGCCAGGTCGATGGCGCGAAACTCAAAACTCAAGTGGTTTTCGTTCCAATCAAAACAAATCCCGGGGCGTAACCCTCCTTCTGGGTCTAACCAATCGGCATATTGCGTCTCCGCAAGCGGTTTGTAAAACAGGGTAATCTCTTTAAAATGAAGTATCGGCGCAGATCGGTTGGCGTGGTGGATAGTAGGGATATACTGCGTAAGCCCATCCATGGTACCAAACCAGAGGTTTCCCGCACGGTCTATGATAGCGGCATCCTGACAGGTTTCAATGCCCAAAAAGCCTTCGTTTCGTCCGTAGTGCCGCACTTCTTTCACCGTGGTGGTTTGGTCCAACTCAAAAATCACCTCGTCCACTCCTTTTTCTGTGCCTACCCAAAGATGTCCGGCTGGGTCAGGTTGTAGCAGGTAAATGTTCTGCGATGCCAGTGGTGCCGGCAATGGTGAAAAGCGCGCTATTTTTCCGCTTTCCAACTCCGCCGACTTTGCGCCCCAAACGCCTCCACCCCGAAAACCCAGCCAAAGATGGCCACTTAGGTCAAAAACCATGGCTCGAATCGGCAATTCCGGAAGCGCGTTTTTTGCACCGCCAAAACTGGCTTTGAGTTTTTCTGCTTCAAAAAAACCGAAGTCACCGGACTGCGTCCCAAACCAGACATTCCCCTTCCCATCGGCCCGTAAAGTGGTGATATTCAAATCTTTGAGCCCTTCGTTTTGACCAAATTTCTTGACGATATAATTGCCGGGCCGAGCCGGGTCTTCCCGTAAAAGGGCAATTCCATGGTCCATGGTAGCCACCCAAATATTCCCCGTAGGCGCCATCAAAATGCTTTGAATCCGTGGACTGGAAAAACCAAGAACAGGGCGAGCCCCAAAGCTATCGAGCACAAAAAGCCCTCGCCCTTCGGTACCCACCCAGACTCGTCCGCGACGATCCGTCGTGATGGCCTTACACTTGACTCCGGCAAAAACGCCACTGTCTTGCGTCACGCTGTGAAAGCCGGTCGAATCCAGCATTTGGATGCCGTTTTGGGAGGCGGCAAGCCAAATCTGTCCCTTTGCGTCGGCATGAAGTGCGTAAATTCGGTTGCCAAGTAGCCCGTTGGCCGAGCTGTAGTGCCTGAACTGTTGGCTTAACACCTTGGCTATGCCGCCCCCGGAGGTGGCTACCCACATTTGGTCGTTGCGATCTAGCAGTATTTGACGGACGTGGTTGTGTGGAAGTCCTTGTCTTTCATCCACTTGCGACCATGATTGCGCCTGCGGGTCGACAATAAAAACGCCTTCGTTGGTGGTTCCTACCCACATTCTACCGCTCGAATCGAGCCGCAAACAGTTTGGATAAAGCGCTTGCAGGTGGGTTCCAACTACCTTGAGCCAATCTTCGTTCAAGACGACAATCCCATTGCCTGGGGTTGCAATCCAGAGCCGGTTCTCTACATCCCTGGCAAAGGCCGTGACCAAATTGGACCGCAGGCCGTTTTTGGTGGTCAGGGCAATCGGGGTGCTGGTTGCAACGCGATAGGCTCCACGGTTTGGGCCCACCCAAATCCCGTTTTGGGTAGGGAAAAAGGTGTGTACCGTGTACGGCATGGAGGCCATTTCACCCAAACCGTCCACCGGCAAAGGGGAGTCTGTGGGGCTTTTACAGGCTAAAATGCCCTTATTGGTGCCGAGCCAAATCTCGCCCTCCGGGGTTTCGCAGATGGCATTGACGGCATAAGGGTGTTTGAACCCGGCACAATATTGACTTTGTTCGATTACCCCAAAACCTGCGTTGGTGCCCACCCAGATGCGTTTTTGGGAGTCTTCAAAAATGGCATTGATAAAATCGGATGGCAGGCCGTTTGCTGTTCCAAAAGTTTGAAAATCAAGTCCGTCGAAACGACTCA
>JALHPW010000430.1 GCA_022842255.1 Saprospiraceae bacterium
GACCCGCTCAATGGCATCACCGAAGAAGACCTAACCCAAATCGCCAACCATATCCTCGGCACCGAGCCTTTTGATTCTCCCTACAAAATCATTGCTGCCGACGCGAACCAAGACGGGCATGTTACCACCTTGGATATCAAGTATTTGCGCAAACTTATGCTTGGCTATATAGACGAGCTTCCCAATGGGAAATCATGGCGTTTTGTGCCTTATTTTTATCAATTCCCCAACCCAGAGGACCCCTTTGCTCAGCCTTTTCCAGAAAGCATCGAGGTGGCGAATACCGAAGACCCGATGCCTAGTTATTTCAATTTCAAAGGCATCAAACTCGGCGACGTGAATTTTACGGCTGACCCGAATTAGGGGGCATGAGTGGTTGCATGGCCTTCAGGCCGTCGGGACAAAAGGCGTTTACGCCCTTGAGATTGTATATCCGCGCCGTAAACGGCGCAATTTCCGACGGCCTGAAGGCCATGCTACCACTTATGAGGTTACCGCTCAGAGCTTAACCCCCACCGTAACATACCAGCCCCGACCATCCGCCGGAATAATCCCCGGACCGGGATAGGCATCGGCGCGGCGGGTGAAATACCGGGCGTCAAATAGATTGTTGCAACTCGCCTCCACCAACAGCCAGCGCCACGACCATCCTGCCGACAAATCGGCTACGGCGTAGGCAGGGATGATTCCGTTCACCGCCGAGGCCGTGCGGCGGGCATTGGTGGCGTCTGTAAAATGCTCGGCGGTAAAGGCCCAATTGAAACTGCTTCTAAACCGTCCATGCACCCAGCTCAATCCGGTCCGAACAGTCATGGGCGGCACCAGTTCCACTCTTCGGTTGCGGATGCTGGCATCGTCGGTATTGACGTAGCGCGCATCGATGAACGAAGTGTTGACAAAAAGCGAGAGCCGGCGAAGCGAGTCCTTGGGCGCTATAAAATGCCACAAATTGACCTCCGCAAATGCTTCAATACCAATGTTCCGCGCATCGGAAATGTTCGTGCGCAGTCGGTAGTCATTGTACAGGGGCGGTTGGTCGGCCTTCAATAGCTGACCAATCCGGTCGCGGTAAGCCAGGTAAAAAGCGGTCACATCCGCGTACCACCAGGTATTGCGGCGGGTGCGCAAACCAAGGTCGGCGGTGTAGCCGCGCTCGTCGCGCAAATTGGGATCCACCCGCCCGTTGGGGTTGTCGATCCGCAAATCGGTGAAGTTGATGGCCCGGTAGTTTTGGGAAAAGTTGGCGTATATCTCCAACATTTGGGTAGCTTTCCAACTACTTCCCAAACCAAACAACACAAAGGAGCGGCGGCGTTGCAAATCCTCCGTTTCCCGGTTTTCCGAAATCAGGTTTCCCGCAAAATCGTACACCCGTTGTTGGTAATAGCCGTTGGCAAAGGTTTGGATATTCTCCAAACGGATGCCGGGCGTCAGGGTAAATTTGGGCGAGAGCCAGAAGATGTTTTCCACAAACGCCGCGTAGTTGAAGTTGGGAAAACGGAAGTCTGATTTTTCAACATTTTCGGGGTTAAGGAATTGAAAATCAGCCTCCTGGCCATTATTTGCCTCCCCTTGCCGGGCCGTAGTGATGCCCCGGTACACCCGTGCGCCCACGGCCAAGGAGTTTTCAAAAGCCCCCAATGCATAGCGGTGCAGCAGGCGGGTTTCGTTGCCGATATTGTTGAATGTGCCGCTGATTAGGTCGCGGTTTTGGCCAAAATCGAGGTTGTTGGCGGGCGACAAATTGCCCAAAGATTGCCGCGATGCGCTGAGCCCAAACACCCGGTTGTTGATGCGCGTACGCTCCGAAATCTTATAGTCCACATGAAAACAAGCCAGGTTCCAATCCACCCGAAACCAGTTTCGTTCCCGCAGCGATTGTTGTGGGTCTTGCTCGAATTGGGTGTCCGTCAGTCCGCCCGGCTGCTGGGCCAGGTAATCCATTTTGGTCAGTTCCAGTCCCATTTCCAGGCGTTCCGTGGGGCGCCAGTGGGCATCGAGGTAACCGTTATTGAACTGAAAACCCGAATTGGGCCGCCATCCATCCCCGCGTTTGTGTTGGAAATATCCATAGTAACCCACCTTCCCCACCGTTCCACTCAGGGCGTTGTAGGAGCCCAGGAAACCCCAAGCCCCTACCGTTTGGCGAGAGGTGAATTGTAAGGCCTGTTTTTGCGGCGGCTGGTGCATCACGAAATTGAGCATCCCGCCAAACTGGGTGCCATATTGTAAAGAAGCGGCCCCGCGCACCACCTCGATGCGTTGCAGGCTTTCGGTGGGTGGCGTGTAATAACTTTCGGGATAACCCAGCGCGTCGGCACTGATGTCGTAGCCGTTTTGGCGGGTGTTGAAATTGCTGGTTCGGTTGGGACTCAAGCCGCGCCCACCGATGCCGAGTTGCAGGCCGGCGCCGTCACTTTCCCAAATATTCAAGCCCGCTACCCGGCTGAACACCTGTCGGGCGTTGTTGGTGGAGAGGTTGGCGGTCATGTCCCGCAAGTTGACGACCTCGCTTTTTTTACCCTCGTAAATCATCACGCCTTCTACGCCCCGCAAGCGCGACATGCCCATGGTTTGATCCTGCTTGGCGGAAATCGTCATTTCGCGAAGCTCGCCCGTTCGGGTAGTGTCCGTTTGGGCCGACAGAGAGGCCGCAAACAGGAGCGAAAGGGCAAGCCCCGTACACCGGAACGCTGTTCCGGTGCCTAACCTAAGCGACCGGAACGAAGTTCCGCAGCCAAACTTCAATGCCCGGAACGCAGTTCCGGCGTACAATCTGTTATCCATATTTTGTGCGACCAGCCGTCGCGGATTTTTGTCAAGTCAAGGTTCGGGTCAATGAGCAACTGGCTCGGCCTGGCATTCAGCGTCACATACACTTCGGCGCGAACGGCGGGCTCAGAAACGCCCTGTTTTGTATAGTGTTGTTTCAAAAAATGGGCGAATTGCAAAATCATGTCGGGCTGCATCGCCATTTGTTTTTCCTGATGGGCGTTCAAAAACTCGCTGTTGATTACCTCGCCTTCCCGACCGGTTTTGGCATCTTTGACGTAAAACGAAGCGGTGCCAGCTTTTTCCATCAACATCACCCGCCAGGAAAAACGGTAGCCCTCTTCCGTCCAAAACAGATTGCCGGGATACAACAAATAGCGCCAGGGAAACAGCAGTTGAAAAGAAAAGTAAAGGGCAAAAAGGGCGTAAGCGAAATTGGGGAGCGGGAATTTGGAGCTTGCAAGGAGATGGCCCGAACGGGAATTTCCACCACGCGATTCGAGTAGGCCAGAAGGGGTGGTATTGTCTGGGCTAATTGCAGTAACACTTTGATTGTCAGTAACCCCGCGGCTCTGCGTCTCTGCGGTGAACAAAAAAGTACGGACCATTCGATTAGCTTTTTCCCATAAGCGCTCATGCCAAGCTTCGGAGAAAAAAACCAGCGTGGCGCCAATCATCACCAAGGGGAAAACACCGATTTGAAACATCAGCCCCGTCAAGGTGTGAAACACAATCACCGTGAGATAGGCCCAGGGACGGGTACGCCACCAGGCCAGCCAAAACACGATGCTCACATCGTACAACATACCCGCCCAACTGAAAAACCAGGGCGTTATTTTGTGTTGAAAAAGCCAGCCTAGCACAGGGATTTGGTCGTTGGCGGGCACCCATATTTTGAGGGGCAGGGCGTGCAGGAGCCAGTCTTCGTTTATTTTCCAAAGGCCCGCATACCCATACACGATGCCCAATTGAAGCTGGAAAATGAACACCGTCCAGCGCGGGATGTGGCTTTGAAACAGGGCGGGATTGCGCCACACATCAAGCGAATAAGCACGGTTGGCGGGCACAAAAACCAACAACCCACAGACGATGCTGACGAAATAATAATGGTTGAGGTAATAAGTGAGGTCAATCAGTTCGGTGTAGGTGAACAAGATAAACTGCAACACAGCAGCCAGTCGGTAAAACAAACCCAACAAAACACATAAAAAACTGACAATCAACAAGCCGTGCACCACATACATGCCCGTGGCGTTGAGCGGTTCCACCCATTCAAAACCATAGTATTTGAAATGGAACGAAGGGCACACGTAGTGGTCGTCCACCCAACCCAAGGCCACAAAACGCAGGGTGCTAAACAACAACATTGCCCCGATGACTACACGAAGCGTAGCCAAGGGGGCAATGCTGATGGGCTTTTCGAGCCAGTTTTTTATGTTTCCTAAATTTGCCACTTACCCGGTGAGGTTCAAAATTTAGCGCCGATGGCCAATCCGGCATCCGCCAGGCGGTCGCTCAAAAGGCGTAAGGCATCAATTGCTGGGACCACTGCAGCGGGATTGTTCACAATGGTCTGGTCAAATGGCCCAGGAATCGCATCGATTTTGGCTTCGGCATCTGAAAAAGCGTTTTGCACGGCATCGGCTTTTTCGGGCGACAGTTTTTCAACGATTTCATGGATGTTGCGCCCCGTAATTTGGCTGCCATTCAATTGGGTGTAGGTTCCGAAATACACATTTTTCAGCCCCAAAAAGTTCATCTTGATGTCGTTGATGGTATTGTCAGAGAAGCAGGAGTGTTCGTTTTCCTGATCTTGGGTGTCGATGGCTACAAACATGCGTTCGCCAGCCAGTTCACCTTTGCTCAACTCACCCAGGGAAGTGAAAATGTGCCCGAGTGCTACGTTGTGTTCCGTATTGTTCAGGAATTGCTGCCGATAAGCACCAGATGGGCCCCAAGCGTCGCGGACTTCGGCCAGGTTTTCCAAAAGCAATTCAGCCACCACAAGCAGGTATTCGCCACGGCGGACTTGATTGGAAGCGGTGCCCCCCACCACATAATCGGTATATGGCCGGGCGCCCGGACCGCTTGTGCTCAAATCTTGTCCCCACAACAAAAACTCGATGGCGTGGTAGCCCGTGAAAATCGACTCCTCGGAAATGCTCTCATTCAGGTCCATCA
>JALHPW010000431.1:0-1182 GCA_022842255.1 Saprospiraceae bacterium
ATCCCGGAAATTGCCCTCGCTGATACCATTCCTTCTTTTTCAACGATGTGCCTGCACAACTCTTGCCTTTACAAATAAAAATAGAAGGCACCGCTAACAATGGTATTGATTTTCAGGCAATTGATTCGGTCACTCTCGTCAATTCACCTGGTGACGTGATCCATATAGTAATTCAGCCCATCCAAGATTCGCTTGCAGAACAACTAGAGACTGTTGTATTCAATGTGTGTGGTATGGCAGCGAATGGATGTTTTTCCAAAACCTTCACACTGTATATCGCTGATCCTGATTCACTATATTCACCTATAGACAGTTTGTTTTTTATAACTGATGGATCCGTAATATTATCTGTCACCCCTACCGTTGTCTCTAATAAATCTTGGACCTCCACCAACTCGTCCTCAATATCCATAGAACCAACTGGAACATTAATACAATCAGAGGTATTAGTGGATATCCCGTTTGAAATTCTGGACGATCTCTCCTTGCTTCAATCGGTTTGTTTAAACATAGCCCACACCTGGGATGACGATTTAAATTTATACTTGATTGCACCAAATAAAACTTTTGTGGAACTCAGTACAGATAACGGAGGCAACGGAGACAACTACACCAACACCTGTTTTTCTCCTTCAGCCACTGAGACTATTCGAGATGGCTACCCTTTCGCTCCTGCATCTGCTGCCCCTTTCACCGGTATATTTCAACCTGAAGGACCTTGGAGCGATATCGCGGGCACCCCAATCAATGGCAATTGGGCCCTTGGTGTATTGGACGACCAAAACACTTTGATAGGAACTCTACTAAATTGGAGTATCACATTTTCAACCAATGAGCTTGGGCACTTTAAATATAAATGGAGCACAGGTGATACTACACCCTCGATTTTAGTAACCAATCCTGGCTTGTACAGTGTCACGGTTAGCAATAATGTTGGCGCGTTTACCAAGGTGTTTGTGGTGAAGGAGGTAAGTGTTGGCACGCAAATACCCGACAATAAAAATCAAGTCTTCCGGTTATTGCCAAATCCATCAACAGGAGAACCAGCATTAATTTTAGACAATGAATTGAATATCAACGCATTGAAAGTCTACGATATAACTGGCATGCTTGTATTGGAACAGGCATATACAGGACGAATCCAAGGAGTCGAGCGTTTGCCTCCAGGGACTTACATCGTTG
>JALHPW010000431.1:1192-4950 GCA_022842255.1 Saprospiraceae bacterium
GGAGTGCCTTGAAGGAATTTTTACACAGAAAATGCTTCGTTGGTAAACCTAACTAGTAAAATAATCCCGGTCCACACTTGCTAGATCGGGATTATTTTTTGAATCTTTGCATCACCGTACTGATACGGTAATATTTTTAATGATTATGGATCTTACGGCAACACGTTACAGAGACCTTATCCTAGACTCAAAAGGAGGGTTCGGTACCCCCAACCCCCAACCCTACGGCGGCTCCTATATCCCGGAAGTGCTGCTTCCTGGGCTGCAGGAAATTGCTGCCGCCTTCGACCACTTTAAGTACGACGCGGGCTTTTTAGCCGATTTTTCGGACACGTTACGGACATTTTCGGGCCGTCCAACGGCTTTCACCCCACTCCCAAGGTTGACTGAAGCCATCGGAGGGGCACAGATTTTTCTGAAGAACGAAGGGCTCAACCACACCGGCGCACACAAAATCACCCACTGCATCGGGCAAATTCTGCTGGCACAACGCCTTGGAAAACAACGAATTATTGCGGAAACCGGTGCCGGACAACACGGTTATGCCACGGCAGCGGTGTGCGCCCGTTTCGGACTGGATTGTACCGTGTACATGGGCAAAAAAGACTACGAACGCCAACGTCCCAATGTATACTGGATGGAATTGCTCGGCACCAAGGTGGTGGCCGTGGAAGAAGGTAGCCAAACCCTCAACGATGCGGTCATTGCCGCATTCAAGGACTGGGTGGCCAATCCTGATTCGTATTACCTGTTAGGCTCGGCAGTGGGCCCACACCCCTACCCGGCCATGAACACCTTTTTTCAGAAAATAGTGGGGGAAGAAATCCGTCAACAATGTGAGGAAACCACGGGACGATTGCCCGACTATTGTGTAGCCTGCGTAGGTGGTGGTTCCAATGCCATGGGGATGTTTTTTGACTTTTTGGATGAGGAGACGGTACAACTCATCGGGGTGGAGGCAGGCGGTCGTGGCACAAAACCCGGCGAACACGCTGCTAAAGTCAAGCGCGGGAAAAAGGGTATTTTTGAAGGGTATCATTCCTATTTTTTACAGGACGAGGATGGAAATATCGCCGCAACCCATTCCGTATCAGCGGGTTTGGACTATTGCGGCGTGAGCCCAATTTTAGCCTTTTTGGCGGATGAAGGTCGGGTGCAATTTGAAACAGCCAGCGATGAGGCAGCCCTGGCGGCCGTGAAAAAGCTAGCCCAATTAGAGGGCATCATCCCGGCCCTCGAATCTGCCCATGCCTTTGCCTATGCCTTTGAATTGGCCGCGGAATTGCCCAAAGACAAGATTGTGGTGGTCAATGCCAGCGGCAGAGGGGAGAAAGACCTCTTTATCACCATGCGCCATTTTCAGGAAGATAGTTTAATTGCTTACGCCCAACATCTGCTCCAAAAATGAATACTCAAACATCAATTCGCCACCCTCATACGTCGAAGTTGCCAATCATGGCACACCTGGTTTTGGGCTATCCAAGTCTTGCCGAAAGTTTGCATACGGCGGAGGCCTACATCAACGCCGGGGTCGAGATTTTGGAAGTACAAATCCCTTTTTCACACCCCACTGCAGATGGTCCGGTGATTACACTCGCCTGCCAGGAAGCTGTGGCGCAGGGGATTTCCATGCAGGATTGTATCGAAGCGATTCGGGCGTTGCGGGCGCGTTTCCCAATGCAGGAAATCATGGTAATGAGCTATGTGAATCGCATTTACGCCTATGGTTTTCAGCGGTTTGTGACCGAAATGAAGGCTGAAGGGGTACAACATTTGATTGTGCCAGATTTGCCGGTAGACCTGAGCAGTGCGCTCGGATCAGCAGATGCTACCGTAAAATTTGTGCCCGTTCTGGCCGCCAATACATCCGACGCACGCCTAGAAAAGCTGCTCAATATGGGCTTTGATTTTTTCTACCTCATGTCCGATTTCAAAATCACGGGCAGTGGCTTCAGCCTTCACCCTCGACTGCAAGCAATTGTTGCAAAAATCAAATCGCGCCCCATGCCCCCAAGGATAGGTATTGGATTTGGTATTTCTACTCCTGCACAAGCTCGGTTGGTATTGGAGGAAGCAGATGTTGCGATTATTGGTTCGGCATTGATTCAGGCGCAAAAAGCGGGAAAGTTGGAAGAGTATTTGGAATCTTTGCAGGATGTTTTTCAAGCATAAAAACCGGATAAGCGCTTTCCAAAAAGTCGGGATCTTTGCAAAGATCCTGCTACTTAGCATTTCCGTTCGCAGCCAAAATACTGACAATCAACGAATTATTGTAGGAGCAGAGAGGCTGGAACTGTTGCTGCCCATGTTGAAGGACAAGCAGGTGGCACTTGTGGTGAACCACTCTTCGTTGGTAGGGAACACGCATTTGGTGGATACCTTGAATAGTTTGGGCGTGTGCATCTTGACCATTTTTGCCCCAGAACACGGTTTTCGTGGAGATGCCGATGCAGGCGAGCACGTGAAGGATGATTACGACTTTCGAACGGGCGCCAATATCGTTTCGCTTTACGGCAAACGGCGCAAACCCATCCCGGAGGACTTAGAGGCTGCCGATGTGGTAATCTTTGATATTCAGGATGTTGGTGCCCGATTTTATACCTACATCAGCACCTTGTTTTATGTGCTGGAGGCCTGTGCGGAACAGAATAAAGACGCCATCGTACTAGACCGCCCCAATCCCAACGGGCATTACGTGGATGGACCGGTACTCGATTCCCGACTAACGTCATTTGTGGGCATTGCCTCCATTCCGATTGTACATGGCTGCACCGTGGGGGAATTGGCCAATTTGTTTGTGGGAGAATTTTGGATTTACAAACCGGAAAGCTTGCGATTGAAGGTAATCCCCTGTCTAAATTACACACATTCAACGCCTTACGCAACCGCTGTCCCACCTTCCCCCAATTTGCCCACAGAACGTTCGGTGCTGCTTTACCCTTCCATTTGCTTGTTTGAAGGCAGTACCTGCAGCGTAGGACGTGGTACCGAATGGCCCTTTGAAGTGGTTGGACACCCAGATTTCCCCTGCGATTCCTTCAATTTTGTTCCACGCCCGAATGCCAGCAATAAATATCCAATCCATTCAGGCTGGTTATGTGGAGGTTGGGATCTCAGTAAAATGCCAATAGATTCGCTTCGAGCGTCCAAACAATTGAATCTCAATTGGTTCCTTCAATTCTACCACCAATTTCCTAACAAAGAAGTGTTTTTTCGGGAGGATAGATTCCTCGACCTGCTTGCGGGCACCAGAGACCTTCGACAACAAATGATAGAAGGGAAAACCGAAGCGGAAATCCGCGCCACCTGGGCGGCAGACCTGGAAGCCTATCGAGCAATTCGGCAGAAGTATTTGATTTATCGAGAATAGTGGAAAGGGTTGGTAGGGTTTATGAGGTTGATAAGGTTGATGGGGTTTATTATCAACCTCATAAACCTCATAAACCTCACCAACCCCATAAACCCTTTCTACCTACATCGTCAGCCGGCACTCTCCATCGCCCCATTGCACGTCTACTTTCCCACCTTTTTTCATCCAGCTGACTAACTCAGCGCCCATAAGTTCGGCGCGCCAGCCTTGAAGCAAAGCGTGGTCAAAGTCATCGCTGCCCGCTTTGAGTCGATTGAAATCGCCCTTGGGGAAAAGTAAGGCCGCACTGATTTCGTGCTCTAGGCACTGTTTTTTCATAAAATGGTAAAGCAGCTCCATTGTCCATTCGCGTTCTGGATCTTCCGGCAAGGGCCTTGGAATGGAATCC
>JALHPW010000432.1:0-1928 GCA_022842255.1 Saprospiraceae bacterium
CGTTTGGAGTGGTGCGTGCCGTGTGCCCGTAAAATGGCGCGGCTGTATTTGCTGTCCAATTGTTTGAACCAACTGAAGCGGCGGTGGATGTACACGTCGTGAATGAGGAAATAAGTAAGCCCGTACAAGGATATACCTACCCCAATGAACAATACCCAGAAGTGGGTTGTCAACCCGCCAATCATATAGCAAATCATGCTAGGAATGGCAAAAACGAGAAAAAAGCGGTCGTTTTTTTCAAAAAAACCTTCTTTTTCGTGTTTGGGCAAATGGTGGTCTTCATGCCAGCTCCAAAGGAAACCGTGCATCACGTATTTGTGCGTGAACCAAGCCATGAATTCCATGCCGACATAAGCGGCCAATGTGACGAGCGTATAGAGCAACCAAGTGGGCATAATCAATGTTTTTTACCTATTAAGCCGAAGAACAGCGTAAGTTAGATTTTGTTTTTGAAGCACAACAGGCACCCAAGCGAAACGAGAAACCTTTTGTGTTCTTTTGTCCCTTTTGTGGTTCAAAAAACTACATTTGCCAAGCATTAATCAACTTTTCCTATGGTCAAAAATTACCTCCTTCTGCTGGTTTTGTCCGCAGCCGCCGTCCAACTTATAGCCCAAGACGAACACTCTTTCCAATGGCGTTACGAATCAACGCTGGGGTCAAATATCATCCAGTTGGATGTGCTACCCTTGTCTGACCGCGGGTATGTCTGCTCAGGACTGGTGGAAAGCCCCGTGGGCAGCGCGTTTTACTATCCCTATATCAGCCGGATAGATTGCCAAGGAAAAGTGGTTTGGGCCAAGATGTTCAACCAGGCTACCGAATCGGCCAACAATGTGAGCGGAAGGGTGCTGCAAATTTCGGGAACAGACTTTGTATTGGTAAGCAATGTCGGTTTTTATTTCACTACGCCCCGCAACGACATCTTTTTGGCGCGGGTAGATGGGGAGGGCAACATCGCCTGGACTCGGCGCATCGGTGGCGGCACGAACAACCAGGATGTGGCACAATCAGCCATTGTTACGTCCGACGGCAACATCGTGCTCGCCGGACAAACCGGTTCCTGGGGCACCGATGCGAACACCAACAACAACTATACCGACCAGTATTTTATGAAAGTTAGTCCGGCGGGAAACATCCTCTGGACCCGCACCGTGGGTAATGCCCAAAAGGTGGATCGCGCTTTTGACATCATCGAACTGCCCGACCAGAGCCTGGTAGCGGCCGGTTCCTACATCCATACGGGCGGGACCTTTTACGCCAACCTGTTGAAAATGGACAAAAACGGCACAGTGCTCTGGCACAAGGCTTTTGGTGAAGGCACGGCCCCGCAGGCCAACCATGCGTATGGGGTATTGGCCACTTCCGACGGCGGTTTTTTGGTTACAGGTTCCTCCACCAATTTGCAAAGCAATTTCCAGGGTTACAGCGACTTATTAATGGTCAAAACCGATGCAAACGGCGACCCACAATGGTCAAGGGTAGTGACGGGCGGCGGCCCCGATTTGTTTGAAAATGCCAGCAATGCCGTGGAAAAACCCAATGGGGACTTTGCCATCATGGCGGCCACCAACTCGTACCCGACCATTGGGTTTGTGGGCAACAAATACGCCGTGCTTACCCTCACGCCCACCGGAAGTATGGTGAACCTGAAAACCTACAACCTGGGCAGCTCACATTATCCGCGTATTCGCAGACACCCGCAGGAAAACAGTTTCCTGATTGCGGGTTTTACCAACTGGACGGGCTACGGGGGCAATGGCAATCGTTTCGACCCGATTTTGATTAATTTGGATGCTGATTTGAAGGTGACCTGCACTTTTGCCGATTATACTGGCTTCACCTCGGTATTCAATCCAGCCTTCGATTTTGACGATGCGCCAAGTACGCTTGGGGTAGGGGGCATCGTGGTAAACGACCTGGCGGAT
>JALHPW010000432.1:1938-4937 GCA_022842255.1 Saprospiraceae bacterium
TTCGACATGCAGCAAGATGTGGTGTGCGAATTCAGGCCCTATGAAAGTTGCAGCCCGTTTACGGCGGTGGAGGAATATAGTGCTGAAAATCAAGGGTTTGAGGTTTTCCCCAATCCAGCCCGGGCAAACGCGCCGCTTTCCCTGCGCTGGGATGGTATGGACGTGGAGCAGGTAAACATTTTCGATCTACACGGCAGACTCACCAGTCAGCACATGCCCGTCCCAGGCGCCAACAACCTCGATGTGCGCATCGAAACGCCGGGCATTTACTGGGTGTACCTGCATGGGCAGGGTAGGAGCCGGGCGGAGAAAGTGGTGGTATGGGGGCAGTAAAAAACATCCAATGGCCAACGGAGAATTTCCAATGTCCAAGTTTCGTGATGCCCTCATAGTCTAAAAGACCTCGTAGGTTTCAAAAACCAATGGGTTTGTACACAGGTCCCACTCGGCCCAACTTGTCATGTCGCAGCGTAGCGGAGACAACTACACAACCCAAGCAACATAGGATACTGCAAAAACCATAGAAAACCCATCGCTTTTGGGATATTTTGACAAAGAGGATGTTGTGTGGTTGTCTCCGCTACGCTGCGACATGACAATCTGGTGTGGTAAATCACTCCTTTATCGTCAAATGAAACTTTCCTTCCGTCATTTTGATGCTGTCAGGCAAAAACGACCAGGTAGTAGGCCCCTCCAGAAATGTTTGGAAACGCCCTTCTACTATATGGTTGATGGAATCATAGTATAAGATTTCTACGTATTGGTTGGCTAGTGTGGTATCGACATTGTATCCATTCAAATATTGATCAAGATCAAGTGAAACATAAAAAGACGATTCCGGGATACTATTGTTCAATCTCAAATAATGTTGCCGTTCAACTGGGTATATCCCCTTTTTACATGGAATATCCCCAAGCCTAAAACCTTCTTGAAGCGCATTACTATGGAACAAGTCGCCATGAAGAAAAAACCTGTTTTTATCTCCAAAATAATACCTAGCATAAAAGGACGCTTCCCAAAATGTTCCATTTTTCAATACCGAGGATTTTCCTAATTCGATAATATGGCTGATGGTGTCAATCGGCGGTGATGGTACAATGGGTTCATCTGGCGCGCCTTTGGAGCAAGAGTAGCAAAGGGTAATCGCCAATGCGAATATCAAGTGTTTCATAGTCAATGGGTTTTAGCAATTATGAATTTGTGATTTTCTTGTTTTGCATTTGGCTTTTGAATGCGAAGGAAGTATAATCCATCATTCAGCCCTTCCACGGAGAGACTGAGTTGTGTTGCTTCAAGTCGCTCCATTTTTCCGCTCGAAACTTGTTCACCCCAAATATTCACCACTTCATATAAAAGGGTTTCTTTCGAGGTTTCTTGTGTCTGGACAAACAGGAAATCTTGTGATACCGGGTTGGGGAAAAGGGTCAATGAATTTGATGGCAGGGTGGATAAAACCGCGTCCCTGTTTCGTACAGGCCGTTCATTCATTTTACAGAGGCAGGGTGAAACCGTGACTTTTAGTATTCGGCTTATGGCTACATTATCGGAAGAAACCACTATACACTTCACCCAAAAGAAAGGGCAGGCAGGATGGTCGCTAAGATTTAGGGTAGTCCCGGAGCCTAAAAATTGGAATGGTGTATTGATGTCGAATATGCCAGAGGTGTTCCAAAACCAATGTACGGTATAGGGACCAACGCCTGGCAGCCCTGCATCGGGTGGGATAATGGTAGCGGTAAGTGAGATAGGGTCGGAACAAGGAAAGGCGCTTATATTCAAGGCCAGTTCGTTCGCAGCATTGTAATTGCTTATTTCACACCCCACCTTTCGGATATGGTCAGCATTGTCTGCTTGCGGCTCAGTTGCTCTACCAGTAGGCTCACCATTATAGGAAACAGTAGGGTTAGAGTAGTGTAAAATACTATGGTCGCTCAAGATGTGCAGAATAATCTCCTCATCATCAATTGTATATACCCAATCGGATGGGACGGCCACAGGCACTCCCATTAGTGTTCTCCAAGAATCAATTTCTTGGTACCAATCTGGTGTAATTGTGTTTACGGGCAGCCAACGTTTAGCGTGAGCACAGACTTTTGTTTGGTCATTGCCCAAGTCAAAGGGCCAGTTGTGGCGGCAACCTAAATTGTGCCCGAGTTCATGAGCAAATACAAAATGACTTAAGAAGAGTTCGGCTTCAACAATAGAGAAGGCTTGATTTGGGTTTGGCGGATCCGGCAGGTTTGCGACGCCGCCAATGCCCGGATAATCAACATGAGGTACAAACACTACCAGGTCGGCCTTGTTGTTAGATCGCTCTGGCTCTGAAAAGGGCACAAGTTGCATCAAATCGACATTATAATTCATGTCTTGGTCAAACGGAAAACCAGACTTCACAACCCACTTCACCCTAATTTCTTTGTTGGGTATATCACTGTTCCAGAAAGCACTGTTTACGGAAACTTGCCCGAGCAGGGCGAATAGGTCAACGCTTCCATACATGTTCTCAACTGAGTCTTTTGCCTCTGGAGTGAGAATTAGAAGAACGGTTATAAGTGCGGGGCAAGTATTATAATCAGGGTCGTAACTACAATCATTGGGCCCTGGTGGGGGAGGTTCTTGGGGAGAGGCGTCTACCCCACACCCATTGGAAGGAGAATAATCATTATTCCGTTTTATCAAAAATTGATAGTCGTTGTCAATCGGCGAAATTTCATAAAAATCTGGCCCAACTTGAATAAACCCCGCTGTTTTCCCTTGCCGATGGATAAATGCTACATAGCCAGCGGCATTTATGAGTTTTCCTGACCATATAAAACCGTTCGTTGAATCGTCGGTGATGAGTGTAGCTTCGGCTTGTAAAACATCCATACCGCCAGGGAGTTGGAAGTCCAAAAAACCATCAGATTGCGCACTTCGAACATCAAGTGTTGAAACAATCTTTACCTCCTTGCTATGCCCAGGATTTTGAAGCGTTTGGTAGCGTGCGTACCCGCCGGAAG
>JALHPW010000433.1 GCA_022842255.1 Saprospiraceae bacterium
GTATCTGTTACGTCTATTTCTATATTGTTGTGTGCACCAACCACCCCGCTTGCCGTTCCACTACAACCCGAAACCGGATCGGTTACAGTGACGGACACAAAGGTCCCAGCTGCCAGGCCTGTCACTTGGGTCACATTGGAGTCGGGTGGAAGGATGTTCCATTCATATATATAACCCGTTCCAGGTGGGCTCACCAAGGCGGCCGCGCTGGCATTGTCGATGCCAACACAGGTAGCACTGGTCACCTGCAATTGGACATCCAAACCCGTGGTTGCGGGGATAATCACCCACAAATCCTTTTGGCAAAGGTTGGAATCAAAGGTGCAAACGTAGTACTGGCCAGGTGCCAGGTTTGTTTGAGAAGGACCTGTGAGCGGACCCGGAGTCCAGGAATACGTATAAGGTGGTGTGCCGCCTGAGGCTTGTACTATGGCCGAACCGTTGTTGTTTCCACCACAAGCAGGGGTAAGCCAGGTGACTTCTACTTCAAGGGCGGAGGGGATGTCTACATAATCAGAATCTATTGCAATACAGCCATTTGCGCTGGTAACAGTACAAATGTGCGGGCCTGCGCCAATGCCGGTTATCAAAGAGGTGTTGCCACCACTGCTCCATGAATAGGTGTATGGGGTAACCCCGCCCGTCACCACAGCGTTTGCAGAGCCTCCCTCTGGGTAATAGGAACACGGAATATCCACCGCGGTTACGTCCACCGAAATAGGCGAAGCAACGGTAAAATTGCCTACTCCGGCACAGCCGTTGGCATCCGTCACCGTTACAAAATAATTGCCAGGGGCAACCACGGAGACGGTGGCCGAGGCTACTGACCCACCGGGACCATCCCATGAATAGGTATAGGGAGAACTCCCGCCAAAACCAGTTGCTGTTAAGGTGCCACTGGCTCCGTCACAACCAACATTGAGCGAAGTAATGGCGGCGGTCACGGCGCTTGGCTCCGATACCGTAACAGTACCTGTGGCGGTGTTGGAAGCAGCATCCGTAACCGTTACGGTATAAAGCCCCGCACCAATGCCGAAACTGCTCTGGGTATTTTGGCCAGTGCTCCAAGCATAGGTGTACGTTCCCGATCCACCCACTGCGAACACCGTTGCCGAGCCATTGAGATAGCCTTGGCAGGTAGGTTGCACACTGGTAAAATCCAGTTGGATTTGAGCCGTGGCCACACTGGCAGAAGCCAGCAGTGTCAGGAAAATGGCCGAAAAGAGGCTTTTATTCATTGCAATGATTTTTATGTTAGTCGGTTTTAATGGGTTGAATTCATTCTGGTTAAACACCTATTGGTCACATTCAAAAATTGACCACATTAATCCTTAAATATTTGCACTTCCAAAATTTCGGCCCTGCGTTCGCGAGAAGCTTCAGGACTGAAAACTGAAAGACGTTTGTTTTTTGCATCGTCACTTACGGTGCTTGCCGCAGCGGTTTCGCCCAAGGGCAACATTGAAACCTTAAGCTGTCCGTTTCGCAGGTATTGCTCAAAAATCCCGTGTTCGTATTGGCGGAAATAATTGCGCACACTTGCGATCCGGCGTTGAGTCAGGGCCATGTTGTATTCTGGTTTTGCCAGCGGACTGGCAAATGCCTTGACCATGATGTTGAGCGTCGCCCCACTTTGCAAAAAGAGCGTCAGATTGCTGGCAAAGTTTTCCAATTTGGCCTGCCCACCCATTACATCCTCATCAAAAAACTTGCCCAAACGAAGGACAGCGGCTTCTTTTTCGGCTCCTTCCAGGTTGGCTGAGTAGGATTCGATAAAAGCAGCCCGTCGGGCTACATACCGATCTACCGTTTGTTCGTACGAAAGTTTGGTAGTGGTCGCGTACGTGCGTGGGTCAGGTTGGTCATTGTCGAAAAACAGCGCGATGGGCAAATAACTGCTCATGGTTGCGGGCGACAAGAACAGGTTTTTCAACAAGGTCTCACCCGCAGCCAAGGCCCGCAATTCTTCGGCCGTAACCACGACGGTATCAGGTGCAAAGTCAGGTTTTTCCGCAATGATGGTAAACTGGCGCTGGTTGCTCACGTCCAGTTTAGCCTCGTTTCCCTGACTGCCCGTATTTTTGTTTTCCCCTGGTCGGCCATCAATTTCGATCAAGCGGATATGGACATTGGCCAATGGCTCTTTGGTCCATTGGTGGAAGGTTTTGACCGCCAGATTCACCTCCGGCACCAGAAAGAGTTTTTCTGTAAATACCCGGTCTGGCGGGAAGGTATTGGTCGTAACATACGCTGTATCAGGACGATAGAACTCTTTTGTAGCAATGATACGGTAGGTCCGCTGCCGCATGATGTCAAACCCCGTACTGTTCCGGTCGCCCGAAAAATGGGTGATGGTAGCAGGTTTTTCGGTCTCTGTAATCTCGTCCAAACTAAACACCACATCGGTAAGTGGCCGATACCCAACCTTGGAAAACGCCAAGGCTTCCAGCGAGAGCGGCAGGTATTCCACCTTGAAAATATCGTAACAACAAACCTCTTCCAGACGCCGTGAACCGGTTCTGTTGGAAGTCAAATAGGCCAATTCTTCCCCCGTTGGTACGAAATAGAGGTCATCGTAACTGCTGTTGTAGGGCACGTCCAAATGTTCCGGCTCCTGCCATTTGCCATTTTTCAGGGCTACTTTGTAAATATCGTAGCCTCCGAGCGACCACTGGCCACGGGTACTGTAGTAGAGTAGGTTGCGTTTGGTGTCGAAACTAGGGGTGATGTCGTTTTCTGGGGTATTCAAATCCCGAAGGTTTTCGGGCGTTCCGAATGTGCCGGATGCCGAAAAACGAACGCGCCAAAGGTCCAATCCCCCTTGGCCGCCAGGTTGGCTGCTCACGTAATAAAGCCAATAGTAGCCATCGCCGGTGGGCGCCACGCTGGGTTGGGTGGAGGTGTACCCTTTTACATTGATGGAGGCGGGCAAGGCTACTGGTTTGGACCAACCCGTAGCCGTTTTTTCTGAAAAATAGAGCTCACAAACCACATCGATATCACCCACATAATCGCATTGGTTGAAGACCACGAAGTTGCCTTCCGGACTGAACGCAGCGTGGGCGGTATGCCGTTTGTCAACATTAAAAGGTGCCAAGCTTGGGTCGCCCCCATCCGCGGGGGCTTCCATGATTTTGGCAATCGGCCGGGCCGGGTAGTGACGGTCGCCCCATTTGGTATCACGGAAAGAGGAAAAGTAAATTTTTCCGTCAAAAACCGTGGTTCCAAAATCGGGTTGCGGTGTGTTGAACAGTTCAGAAAGCTGCTGGATTTCAATGCTTTGGTCGGGGTTTTGCATTTTTTCCAGCGCCCATTCGCATTGAAGCACGTCTTGTTGTGCGAGTTTGCGCAAGGGGGTGGTTTCTTCCCCTTGGGTGGTAATGTTGTATTTTTCGTAGAGCTGGATGGCCTCTTCGTATTTCCCCAGGTTTTTTTTCACGGATGCCAGGCGAAGCGTGGCATCAGGGAATTCACGAAGCTGGTCGCTTTGGATGGTCTTTTCAAACCACGTTTCTGCCTGGCCGAACGCGCCGGATTGGCGAGCAGCATCCGCATAGCGGTAAGACAGATCAAGGCGATTAGGTTCCATTTCGAGGACTTTTCCGTAATACTGCATGGCCGAATAGTAATCTTTCGACCGAAAAGCGTCATTCGCGGCGTTTTCAAATGCTTTGGGGGATTGTGCGTTTCCGTTCCAAACGTACACCATGGCACAAAATGCCAGGGCCATTTTCATAGTGGTGTTTTTCATCGTACAGCTTATGAAGGTGTGAATTTTTCAACTTCACCTCCAGCGGGGGAATGGGGTTTTGGTCATCAGCCAACTTGCAAAACACTTTGGGTGCTGGGCAATCTGTTTTTTGACCTGGTCGTGATTAAATGGTTTTTCGAGGTAGAGGCTATATTCGTTTTTTCTCCTTACTTCCTTTGCTTACCCTGGCCCCAATGATTTGCACCCGTCGGGATCGAGAGGCATGGGTATCGTACACGGACATTCGTCGGTCCTTGGGGTCTCCATTGATGCCTTGTTTAACCGATTCTGTGTCGCCGTTGGCTTCCCGGATAAATCTCAATTGGCCATTGCCCACAATTTCCCGGTATTTTTTAAAGGCTCCACCGTCAAAAATCATAAAGTGATTGTACACGGAAGCGATACGGCGGTTGGTCAGGTGCTTATTGTATTCAGGGTTTGAAAGTGGCGATGCATAACCCTTAAGTGTCAAAATGATGGTGTCGCCGTTTTGCAGCATCGTGTCAATTTTGTCAGAAAGCGCAAAAAACTTGTTCCAGTTGTAGCGGACTTCATCTTCGAAGAATTTCTCTATGGTATCGAGGGCGGCTTGTTTTTTCTCTCCGGTCAATCCTAAAGAGAAACCTGGCTTGTATTCGCTGTCTTTTTTCCGAATGTACTCCACAAAGGTCTTCTGATAGTCAATCAGGATGGTGTCGTGGTAATTGACATCCTTGGGGTTTTTCAACAAATCTTGCCGCATTTTCAGCAGAAATGGATCGGTAACATTGGCAAGTTGATCATCTGTGGAGCGAATACGTTTGGGATAATCATTGTCAAAATAAAGGGTAATCGGCAAGTCGGTTTCAAGCGGCGAAGGTTTGTGCAGGTACAACTTGACTTCTATCGTGCCGCCATCGGTAAGTTCGACAGTTGAAATAACCTCAGATGAATCTGCCTTGGCAATGGTAGTGGCTATATAGCCATCTTTTTCAGCCCAAACCTGGTATTTATGCCCAAAATCAATGGAATAGGTTTTGGTATTGCTGCTTTTAGGGAGTACTTCCGTAAGGTGTGATTTGGTGTTCACCACAAAATCGCCCACTTTTGGTTGGGTGCCAATGTCCCAAAACGAAGCTTTGGCGCCATTCAAAGGCTCACGAGTATCCAAATCGTACACAGATACAACCAGGTTGAGGAGCGGAC
>JALHPW010000434.1 GCA_022842255.1 Saprospiraceae bacterium
TTTGATGGCCTCATGGTGGAGGTTCACCCCGATCCCGACAAGGCATGGAGCGACGCTTCCCAACAAATCACCCCCGAGCGTTTTGGGGAGATGGTAAGTTCGCTCATCCAGCGGCATGCCACTTCGGAAGACCCCGATTTCCGGGAACAAATCGAAAATTTTCGCCAGCAAATCGACGAATTCGATGAAGAAATCATCCACCTCATTGCCCAACGGATGCACCTGGTGCGCGAAATCGGATACGTGAAAAAAGACAAAAACGTGGCGATTTTCCAACCCGAACGCTGGCGCGCGCTGGCGGAAGCCTGTCGGATTCGGGCCGAAAAGGGCGATTTGAGCCGCGAATTCATCAGTTTGTTCTTGGAAGCCATTCATCAGGAAGGCATCACCCAGCAAGAACGCGTCATGAACGATGGTTTGACAGAGCCTACTCTTGCAGGTGATTTGTGGATGAACGATTGAGGGTTCGTAAGTTTGCCGTTTGGGAACCATGGTTCCTATTGTGCAGACCGACTCCATCGTATGAAAAACAAGCACCTGGTATTCCTTTTTCTGCTTACGCTGCTCATAGGGCTGGCGGTGCGCCGTGCGCCGTGGCGTACTTCTACTTTTTTTCAGGCCAATTTGCTCCGGCTAGACACCGCAGCGGTGCAGCAAATCCAAATTACACTGCCCGGACAATCCCCCCTTTTCCTGTTGCGCGGTGATGCGGGCTGGTCGGCCGAACAGGAAAGCCGAAGTGTCAACATGCCTCCTGAGTTGGCGCAAAAAATGCTTTTGGCACTCGCCGATTTGCGTTCCATCCGGATTGCCAAAACAACGCGGCCCGACACCCTGGGCTTTACCGCAGGAACTGCCATTCACTTAAATATTCTATTTGCCAATGACCAACAGGAAAGCCTGACCCTTGGCTGGGAAACCGTTGAGCATAGTCAGCCCGGCACCTATGTCCAGTTGCCCAAACATGATGGTATCTATCTGGTTAACAATCACTTGCGCAATATTTTCTTTAAGCACCTGACCGATATCCGCAATCGTAACCTCTTCCAACTCTCCCCTTCAGCGCTGCGGGGCTTTACACTGGTTGGGCAAAATTTGGATAGCCTGGTTTTCCAAAAAAACGATTCTACCACACTCTGGACCAACCCGTTCAAAGGAACCACCTGTACGGACGAACAGGTGCAGTGCTGGTTGTCCAAGGTTGTTAGCCTCCGAGGACTTCCTTTTGCCGATCTGTTTGATGAAAGCCATGCTGACGACACCTTTTACGCCCAAATCAACCTTGAATTCAATGCACCCAAGGACCCCTTGACCTTGAAAATATTTCACATGCATCCGATTCATGTGCCGGAAGAAATGCCAACGCAACGCCCCGACCGGCGACAATTGGCCCCCTTTGCGATCCATTCATCGCAAAATCCCTTGAATTATTTCGCACTATCCGATACCGCGCTTTTGCGTCAAATCTGTCATCCGCTTTGAAAAACACCGTACAATCCATCGCCAGTTGGGGAAACTATCCTCGGGTAAACGCTGAAGTTTTTGAACCTGCCAACCAGGCAGAAATTCAATCATTGGTACTTGAAAATGAACGAATTATCGCTCGTGGAAACGGAAAAAGTTACGGGGATGCCGCCCTGGCCCCCAAACTCATTTCTACCTTAAAACTCAATCAAATCATATCCTTTGATGCTGAAGAAGGCGTGATGGAATGTGAGGCAGGTGTCATGTTGAGCGATTTGTTGAAAATCATGGTTCCCGCGGGTTGGTTTTTTCAGGTCACCCCTGGCATCAAACAGATTACCGTGGGAGGGGCCATTGCTTCGGATGTACACGGAAAGAACCACCCTGGTGCCGGTTGTTTTTCCGATCATTTGGTTTCCTTTGAACTGATGACGGCTTCCGGCGAGGTCAAAACTTGCTCACGCAGCGAAAATACAGCGCTGTTTTGGCAAACCTGTGGCGGCATGGGCTGGACGGGTGTTGTGTTGTCTGCGAAATTCAAGCTGCTCAAAATCCAATCCAGCTACATGTTGCAAAAAACGGTTCGGGCGGCTAACCTGGAAGCCATTTTCAGTGCCTTTGAAACCCATCGGAACTGGCCGTATGCAGCAGCTTGGGTGGATTGTACCCATTCCGATTGGCGGGGGGCGGTATTTTTCGCCGATCACGTAAAAGAGGCCGGTTCTCCGCTTGTCTTTGAGGAAGCCCCAAAGCGGAACGTGCCATTTTTTGCGCCTTCGTGGTTGCTCAATCCCCTGAGCATCAAGGCGCATAATTATTTTTACAACCGAAAAAACAAGGATGGGGAACGTCAGGTCACCCTCGATAAATACTTTTACCCCTTGGATGCCCTGCAGAATTGGAACCGCTTTTACGGGAAAAGAGGATTGGTTCAGTATCAGTTTTGTGTTCCCGAAAACAATGCCCAAAAGGGCATCCAGCAAGTGCTCGAAATCATCCGAAAAAGTGGTGAAACGCCATTTCTCACCGTCTTGAAACGCCACGGCGAACGTGCCCCGGAGGCCTTACATTCTTTTCCAATTCGAGGCTATTCCTTAGCCCTGGATTTTCCACGCACCCGCGGGATTTTTGATTTGGTAAAAGGACTGGACCCACTGGTTTGGGACTTAGGTGGTAAAATTTACCTTACCAAAGATGCTTGCTCGGCGCCGCAAATGGGGCGGGTAAACCCGGCTAGCTTTGGGGAGCCTAAGTTTTCGTCGCTTTTGAAGGAGCGGATTGGCCAGTAATTTTTCGACCTTTGTGCCATGTACCCCGGAACTCTGTTCCGGGGAGTTCAAATCCCCCGTAACTCTGTTCCGGGGGTGTTCAAGTACCCCGTAACTCCGTTGCGGGGGTGTTCAAGTACCCCGTAACTCCGTTGCTGGGGTGTTCAAGTACCCCGTAACTCCGTTGCTGGGGTGTTCCAGCATATTTTATGAAGACAAAATCATTCAGAACCGACAAAATAAACGTCATCACGCTCGGCTGCTCCAAAAACCTGGTAGACAGCGAGAACCTGATTACCCAGCTTCGTGGCAACGATTACGAAGTGACGCATGAAAAAGACGACAGCGATGCAAACGTGGTGATTGTCAATACCTGCGGCTTTATTGACGTAGCGAAAAAGGAGAGCATCGATACCATTGTGGAATACGCCAACATCAAACGCATTGGGGGTATCGACAAACTGTATGTAACTGGTTGTCTTTCACAGCGTTACAAGGATGATTTGGAGGAGGAAATCCCGGAAGTGGATGCTTTTTTTGGCACCTTGGAGATGCCCGCTTTGCTGGCCCGTCTTGAAGCGGATTACAAGCATGAATTGTTAGGTTCCCGCCAAATCTCCACCCTCCCACATTACGCCTATCTCAAGATTTCGGAAGGCTGTAACCGCACCTGTTCATTTTGTGCCATTCCGCTCATGCGTGGGAAACACATCAGTCGCCCGGTAGAGGAACTCGTGATGGAGGCCAAAAACCTGGCCAAACGCGGGGTAAAAGAACTGTTGCTCATTGCACAAGAATTGACCTATTACGGCCTTGACCTATACAAAACCCGCGAACTCCCGCGCTTACTTAACGAATTGGCTGATGTGAAAGGCATAGAATGGATTCGTCTGCATTATGCCTATCCGAGCAAGTTTCCCCTTGATATTCTCGAGGTTATGGCTGAGCGCAAGGAAATCTGCAACTACCTCGACATCCCGCTGCAACATGCCAGCGACCCAGTTTTGGATGCCATGCGCCGTCAAATCACCCGCGCCGAAACGGAGGAACTGCTCACAAAAATCCGCGAAAAAGTACCGGGGATTGCTTTGCGCACCACCTTCCTGGTAGGTCACCCGGGGGAAACAGAGGCAGATTTTGAAAGCCTCCTTGATTTTGTGCGCGCCCAGGAATTCGAAAGGGTAGGGGTGTTTCAATATTCCCACGAAGAAAGTACGCGGGCTTACGAAATGCCCGATGAAATCCCAGCCGAAGTGAAGGCCGAGCGCGCCCAGCGACTTATGGAGGTGCAGCAAGAAATATCCTTGCGCAAAAACCAGGCTAAAATCGGGCAGGTGTTCCGAGTCCTGTTCGACCGGAAGGAAGGCAAATATTTCATTGGCCGCACGGAAGCCGATTCACCCGAAGTAGACAACGAGGTGCTGGTGCCAGCCAAAAACAACTACGTCCGCCTGGGCGATTTCGCCAATGTGCGGATTACCGGGGCGGAGGAGTTTGATTTGTATGGGGAGGTTTTTGATGTATGATGTATGAACTATGATGTATGAACTATGATGTATGATGTATGAACTATGATGTATGAACCATGAACACCTAGATTTGTAGCCTCAATAGAACATACATCATACATCATACATCATAGTTCATACATCATACATCATATGTCTAAACATCTAGAAACCGGCAAACAAGGCGAAACCGCTGCTGCCGAATTCCTGGAGCAAAAAGGCTGGAGAATCGTCGAACGCAACTGGCGTAGCGGCCGAGCAGAGATTGACATCATCGCTTGGGCGGGGGAAAAACTACTGGTATTTGTGGAGGTGAAAACCCGTTCGGGTGCGCATTCCGGTTTTGGTGGTCCGGAAGAATCCGTGGATGCGCAAAAACAAAACCTGCTCTTGCGAGGAGCTGGGGTTTTCATGGAATCCATCGATTATGATTGGGAAATACGGTTTGATGTGGTAGCGGTGATTCTTCGGGATGGCAAAGTGTTGGAAATCAAGCATATCGAGGACGCGTTTTTCCCGGTTCAATAGTGTGAGCTAAAGAAGAGGCTACGATTTTTCTCCTTCCCCTTCTTTTTCCTCTGGCTTCAACAAACCCCGAAACCGACTGGGCAAGAGCTTCATCCGGTCGCCCAACCACTTTTCCATAGTCAGGGCAACCAAGGCATAGCCTTCGGCCCTTCCAGGTACCG
>JALHPW010000435.1 GCA_022842255.1 Saprospiraceae bacterium
ACATGGTCTTTCACCACGCCGTATTTGACGGCTTTGGGCCCGCCGGCATTGGTGCTGACATTGCCGCCGATAAAGGACCAGCCCCGGCTGGAGGGGTCGGGCGGATAAAACAAGCCCTTCTCTTTCAAGGTGTTCTGCAAGGTTTCGGTAATGACACCGGGCTCTACGGTAACTTGAAAGTTGGCCGCATCTATCCGCAGGATTTGGTCCAAACGTTTCATGGAAATGACCAAGCCGCCATGGGTAGGCAAGGCCCCGCCCGCCAGTCCAGAACCTCCTCCGCGCACGGTTACGGGGATGCGTTCACGCGAACAAACACGCATGATTTGGCTGATTTGCGCTGTGTTGGCTGGCTCCAGCACGGCTTGTGGGACGAACATCAGGTCCTCCGTTTCGTCGTGTCCATGGTCTCGGCGGGCGCTTTCGTCTGTCAGCAGGTAGGGTTCACTCACTATATCGCGCAATTCCGCCATTACAGCAGCGGAGATGGGTGGGAGGGCGTTACTTTTGTGCATGAATTTTATGGACTGCTTTAATGTGGTCGATTTTTTAATGTGGTCAATTCTTTAATGTGGTCAATGTGATGCCCGCTTTCGCTAAAGCTTCAGCGGGTAAAAATGTGACCAATGTGTAAATGTTCGATTTCAATGTTTCAAAAACTACTACCCTTGGTGTTCACCGTGTGCTGTGCGGTTTCCTTAACTGCCCAAACGGCTTCTGAACCGAAAAAGCCTGGAAAAGACGGCAAAAGTAAAGGAGTGCTGGCGCATTTTACGCTAGGTGGGCATTTACCGGCTGGCGATTTGGTCAAACGATTTGGTGTGAATGGCTCCCTAGGGGCCGGAACGGAATTCCTTACTACCCAGAACTGGATTTTTGGGGCCGAGGGAGCTTTTTTGTTCGGAAGCAAGGCTAAGGAAGACCCACTTTCCATCCTTCGTACCCCTTCTGGCGATATCATTGGAAACGACCGCTCTATTGCTTCCACCCGATTGCAACAACGGGGGATGTACGTTGGGGCAACTTTTGGTAAACTCGTGAAATTCAACGATAAACGCGCAGGACTTCGTTTAACCTTGGGCGGTGGCTGGGCGCAACACCGCATCCGGATTATTGACGACACCCGTACCATTGAACAAATAAAGGGCGACTACAAAAAAGGCTACGACCGACTCACGGGTGGTCCTGCCCTGCAGCAATTTATTGGCTGGCAACAAGTGGGGTATGGCCGCAGTCAGAGTTGGATGTTTGGTTTTGAATTCAACCAGGCCTTTACCAATACTCGTCGCGACTGGGATTTTACCGAAATGAAAAAGCTTGACCAAAGCCGGGTCGATTTGCGTTTTGGGGTCCGGCTGGCCTGGACACTCCCGTTTTATACCGGAAATGCGGAGGATATTTATTATTGAGGTATTGTTGTCATTTATCGTCCTTAGTCATTGACCCCAATGACGATAAATGACAACAATGACGAAACACCCCAACTACTGCTTCCCATACTTTTCCCGCAACATCCGTGCTTTCGGGTCCCTTTGAAAGCGATTGTAGGGCGCTTCTGTCCAATCAACGGCTCTAAAACGCATTCCGAGCTGGAAGGACTTTTCCAGATTGCTAAAAAATTCGCGCTTATTGCCTACAAAACCGTAGGTTTCAGCAAGGGTGGAGTAGGGCGTTCCGTATAAGGTGTCCAAGGCGATGGTTCTACGGATCACTGCGAAGGCAGAGTCGTGTAACCCCAGGTTGTTGTAAGCCATTGCTGTCATATTGTAAATGTCTGCCTCCATATTGGATTGCCAGGTCTTGAGTTTTAGTCCTTGGGTAATGGCTACGACCTCCTTGTATTTTTTAGCTTGATACAGTCCGCGGGTAGCAATTTTCAGTGCAATGGCGTTGTTCGGGTCAAGTTCAATGGCCCGCATTCCGGCCTCAAATGATTTTGCCGTATCCCCCTGAAGTAAATAGGCCATCGCACGGGTGACGTAGCCATCGGAGGTTTCGGAGGCTTTTTCGATGGCTTTTTGCGCCAGTTTCATGGCTGCTTCCATACTATCCTGATCCATTTTTGCCCCAATCCATGCCTGCCAGGCCAATGATTCAAGACCAAAACCAGCAGCCTTTTGCACCCCTTTAAGCAAGGCCGTATCTGCCTTTGAGAATTGGCCAAGTGTTATATATTGCATGGCTAGGGTAACCCAGGCATCTGGGTTGGAAGGGTTCAATTGCAGACTCTTTTCCAGTTTTTCAATGCCTTCTTGGCGCTTTTTTTGTTCCAATAATAGATAGCCCCAACGTTGATAGGCCAAGCCAAAGGTGGAATCCAGCTCCGTGGCACGTTTGAATTTGGCTGCCGCCTCTTCCAACCTGTTTTGTTCGTAAAGGGTGTTTCCCCAAACGTGATAAGCCCAAATGCGTTCTTCTGGGCGGTCTTTGATGATGATACGGGCCAAATCAATGGCAGCGGCATGGTTTTTCCGCCGGAAGTACACTACAGCCAACCGGTATGGGTCGATTCGTTCCATCACTTTTTCGGCGGCGAGTTGGAGGAGTTGATTGGCGGCTTGTTCTTCTGTGCCTTGTGGACTGGCTACTTCAAAACGGGCATTCGGGAATCCACTCATCCGCAAAAGCAGGGATAGTTGTTCGCCAGAGCGTACAAATTCCCCCGTAATCCTTTTTTGAGGCCTGCCAAGGATATGGCGCAGCTGATAGGCAATGGAACTGAGCGAAACCTCTACGCCCATCACTTGCACATTCATGGAGGTATTTGCATCGGCACTGCCTACATTAAGGTCGTCCCGTTTGATGGAAGCGGCCTCATCCTTCAAGTTTTGAATTGCATCTTGAAGTCGAAAAGCTGCGATACCGCCATTCAAGCCGTTTTCCTCCAGGTTTTTGGGCATTGAAAAAGCTTGCAGCGCAAAACCATTGTCTTGCAACATCCGCCAAATAATCAGGACCGCGAACACCAGCAGCAGAATACCAGCCGTCCGCAAAAAAATACCTAACACGGCAGCCAGCCAGGAATCTGTTTTTTTGGGGTCGATTTTGTTCCAGACCTGTACTGGTATGGCAAATACCCGACCCTTCCAAGAGGCTGTTTTGATGGGAGGGCTGACTGATTCAGGGGAAGTGTTTTCTTGCTCCGTCATATTTCCGAGAATTACTGCGCAATTTTGCGCCTCAAACATCGCGCAAAACGCGGTATTTTCCAATGCTTCTGATCTACGATCTCTTCATCCGACTGTACACATTCGGCATTCATATCGCAGCACTATTCAACCCCAAAGCCCGGCTCTGGGTGAAAGGCCGTGAAGCGTCTACCGCACACCGTGAACCGTCAACCGTGTCCCGGCCCCAATCCCCCGTCCTCTGGGTCCACGCGGCCTCTTTGGGCGAATTTGAGCAGGGCCGGCCTGTGATGGAGGTTTTTCGGGAAAAATATCCAGACTGGAAAATTGTGCTGACCTTCTTTTCGCCCTCTGGTTATGAGGTCCGAAAAAATTATCCACATGCTGATATGGTTTGTTATCTCCCGGCCGACACCCGACAAAACGCACGTGATTTTCTAGATCAGATTCGGCCAGACGTTGCCATTTTTGTCAAATACGAGTTTTGGGCCAATTACTTGTTTGAGCTCCAAAAACGCGGCGTCACCACCTTATTGGTTTCTGCACTTTTCAGGCCTTCGCAGCCATTTTTCAAATGGTATGGTGGATTTTGGCGGAAAATGCTGACTTGTTTCAGCCATATTTTTGTGCAAAACGAGTCCTCGGAAAAACTCCTACAAAGTATCGGTATTCAAAATATTACAATTGGAGGGGATACGCGTGTGGATCGGGTATTGAAAATTGCCGAGGGCGTGCAGGAGAACGAAATTGTGAAAACATTTGTGAGCGGTGCGGGAGCACCTGTACTCGTAGCTGGCAGCACTTGGGAAGCCGACGAAGCGCTGATTTTTGTCGCTGCTACAAGTTGGAAACGAATCATTGCCCCGCATGAACCCTCCGAATCTAACGTGCTGCGGATTTGCAAACTGGCAGGGGATGCGCAGCGCTATTCCCAAAACGAGGCGGACCGCCTGAGTCTCGCAAATACGCTCGTTATTGACAATATCGGACTCCTGAACACCCTCTATCGATACGGCAGTGTTGCTTACGTCGGTGGCGGGTTTGGCAAAGGCATCCACAATACCTTGGAGCCAGCAGCTTTTGGGTTGCCCATTATTTTTGGACCCAAATATGAAAAATTTGAGGAGGCAAGGCAGTTTGTGGCACGAGGTGGGGCATTTCCGGTGCGAAACGCGGAGGAATTGGCGGAAGTTTTGACAAAACTTCAGGACCCTGTTTTTTATCAAAAAGCCTCCGCGGCGGTGCGAGACTACCTGGCAGAAAGTCGTGGAGCGACTAGCAAGGTGATGGGATTTTTAGGAGAGAAGTTTGTCAAATAATAAACGCAAGCTCATTTTTTTACCTATTTTTGTAAGAACTTTGATTTGATAATTATGGAACTGCAACATCCTCAATTTCCTCGTATCACCATGAATCCAGCAGTATGTACTGGAAAACCTTGTATAAGGGGTATCAGATTTCCTGTTGCTACGCTCTTGGGCTATCTGGCTGGTGGGATGAGCCACGATGAATTGTTGCAAGAATTTCCCTTTTTAGAGAAAGAAGATATTTTCGCTTCGCTTGCTTTTGCGGCCATTTCTATGGATGAGCAATATCTTCCACTCCAGCGGATTGCGGCATGAAGTTCTTGTTAGACGTTGGGATCACTCCAAGCTTAGGCAAATTATTGGAAAGGGATGGACATGAGTATCGTTACCTGCCAGCCTATTATTCCAATAAATCTTCGGATGCTGAAATTCTTGAATTTGCACTTGAATCAGGAGAGGTAATAATCACCCATGACCTTGATTTTGG
>JALHPW010000436.1 GCA_022842255.1 Saprospiraceae bacterium
GCAATTGGGCGATAAGCCAAGCCTGGCCAGCACCTTCTACAGTCTTGGCACCTTGTTCACCGACCAAAAAGTGTATCCAAAGGCAGCGTTCTGGTGCGCAAAAGGCTTGGCAACCAGTGAAGAAATTGGTGCCCTGCGACCCGCGCGCAATGCCTGTAACTGCCTCTATGAAGCCTATAAAGGGATGGGGAACCCGGCCAAGGCATTGGTTTGGCACGAACGATATGTGGCGGTGAATGACAGCCTTCAAAAGGAGGAAACCAACCAACGCCTCGACCAAATGGAGTTTGAAAAGGAAATGCTCACGGACAGTTTGATGCGGGAAGAAGAGAAGCAAAAAATCCGGATAAGCTACCAACTTGACCTAACCCAAAAAACGCAGGCCAGGAACCTTATTCTGGTGGTGAGTATCGCAATCTTGTTGCTGGCATTGGTATTTTTGAGCCGGATGTTGTATTTCCAGAAGCGCTCGGAGGGCTTGCAGGACAAAACCCAACTGCTTGAAAAACAACAGCTCATCAATGAAATCGACCTGCTGAAAACGCAGGTAAACCCGCACTTTCTGTTCAACAGCTTGAGTATACTCTCTTCATTGGTGCATGTGAACGCCGACCTTTCGGAGCAATTTATTGAACAATTGGCCCGCTCCTATCGCTATATATTGGAGCAAAAAGACCAGGCCCTTGTTACCTTGCGTACCGAGCTGGAGTTTATCCGTTCCTATGCTTTTTTGTTGAAAATCCGGTTTGACAATAAATTTGACCTGCGTATCAACCTGCCGGAAGACCTCTTGGATAAGTACAAAGTGGCCCCATTGACCCTCCAGCTCTTGGTTGAAAACGCGGTGAAGCACAACCGAATGTCGGCACAAGAACCCCTGGTGGTGGAAGTAATGGTGGAGGGCGATTTTCTGGTAGTGAAAAATCCGCTTCGAATACGACCACAGCGGGAGTCGTCCACGGGCACGGGCCTCAACAACATCATCAACCGATATGCCCTGCTTACCGACCGACCGGTAAAAGCTGGAGAATGCGAAGACGAATTTGTGGTTCGGGTGCCCTTGATCCATGCCAACTCTGTACCAGTAGAAGCATTTTAATATGAAAAAATGGATGCTTTTGGTCTGTTTTGCCAGTCTTTCCGCCTTCCTGATGGCGCAAGCCAAGGTGGATAGTTTATACAAAATTTGGCAAGACACCGGTCAGGCCGACACGCTGCGGTTGGTGGCCATCCATACCGTGGTGCGGGGCTTGATGCACCAGGCACCTGATTCTACCTATTCCCTCGCGCTGCAAGAACTTGCCCTCGCCCAGAAAATTCGAAGCAAAAAATGGGAAGGGCGGGCCCTCAACGTCATTGGGCTTACCTGGCGGTACAGAAGTGATTTTGCAAAAGCGATGCAATACTACGAGCAGAGCGTGGTGCTACTGGAACAGGCGGGTGACCATGCCGGTCTGGCTGCTGTATATGGCAATATAGGCGATGTGTACCGGGTGCAAAGCAATTATCCCAAAGCCATCGAATATATCAACAAATCCATGATGGTAGCCGAGGCTGCGGGCGACCGAAAAAGGATTGCCGATGCGTATGTGAGCATGTCCATCATGTACTACGATACCCACGAAGGCAATGAAATAATGGAAACCTACCTGAAAAAGGCAGAGGCCATTTATGAGGATTTGGGAAACCAGGAGGGCCTTTCCCTGGTGTATGGCAATCTTTCCACGATATACCTTGACGAGGGGGATTTAGATAAGGCGCTGATTTTCAATGAAAAATGCATGGCCATCCAAGAAAAAAGAAAAGACCTGTTTGGTTTGGCCACCTCCTTGCAAAATCGTGCGAGTATTTACAGCAGTCAAGGACGGTACCAAGAGGCCATGGTGGATGTTGACCGTGAAATCGAGATTTTCGAAGAGATAGGCGACCAGGATGGTTTGGCCGACGCTATGGCCACCAAAGGAGAACTGTGGATAAGCTTAAAGCGATACGCCGATGCGGTGCAAACCTGTACCCAGTCCCTGCAAATTGCGGGTACAATAGGCAGTCCCAACCGCCGGGAATTGGATGCCTGCGAATGCCTTTATAGTGCCTATTCCAAACAAGGCAACCACCAAAAAGCACTGCAGTATTTGGAGCAGGTAATGGCCACGAAAGACAGTTTGCAAATAACCGAAACGGCCCAACTGCTGAAACAGTTGGAGATGGAGCGCCAAGCGGTGGCCGACAGCTTGCGCAGGGAAAAGGATGCGTTCAGGGTGGAAATGGCGCATCAACAGGCCTTGCGTAAAAAAGACAAATCCTTGAGTATCTTGTTGGCCGCGGGGCTAGGGGGCGGGTTGGTGGCTTGGGCATTTGGGCTTCGGATGTTGTACTTCAGGCGCCGTTCGCAACGGATGCAAGCCCGATCGGAAGCCTTGGAAAAACAACAGCTCATCAATGAAATTGACTTGTTGAAAACCCAGGTGAACCCGCACTTCTTGTTCAACAGCCTGAGCATACTCTCTTCGTTGGTGCATGTGAATGCCGACCTTTCGGAGCAGTTTATTGAGCAGTTGGCCCGTTCGTACCGTTATATTTTGGAACAAAAAGACCAGACGCTCGTTAGCCTGCGCACGGAATTGGAGTTTATCCGTTCCTATGCTTTTTTGTTGAAAATCAGGTTTGAAAACAAATTTGACCTGCGCCTGGAATTACAAGACGAGGTATTGGACTTGTACAAAATTGCCCCATTGACACTCCAACTTTTGGTAGAAAACGCGGTAAAACACAACCGAATGTCGGCAAACGAACCACTTGTGGTAGAAGTAAGGATAGAGGGCGATTTTCTGTTGGTGAAAAACCCGCTGCGTGTCCGGCCACAAAGGGAGGCCTCTACGGGGACGGGCCTTAACAACATAATCAATCGATATGCTTTGCTTACAGACCGGCCCGTGAAAGCTGGGGAATGCGAAGATGATTTTTTGGTTCGGGTGCCGTTGATTTATTGACCACATGTGTTTTACCACATGTTTTTTTACCACATAGAACACAAAGGACACATAGAGAGCCCACAATGACTAAAATGACCCAATGACCCAATGACCCAATGACCACATTCATCCATTGACCACATTCCATAACATGAATACCATTATCATCGAAGACGAAAACCTCACCGCCCTACGGTTGGAGGGTATGCTGAAAAAATACAACCCCAATATCCAGGTTTTGGCCGTGTTGCCTTCGGTAGCGGAGTCAGTCCAATGGTTGCGCAAAAACGAAGCGCCCGATTTGGTGTTCATGGATATTCATTTGGAGGACGACCTGTGCTTCAAGATTTTTGAATTGGCACCACTCACCTCCCCCGTCATTTTCACGACGGCCTACGATGAATACATGGTCAAGGCCTTTAAGGTCAATAGTATAGACTATCTGCTCAAGCCGGTCAACTACATCGAGCTCATTGCGGCGCTCGAGAAGTACAAAGCCTTGAAGGAACAGTTTTCAAAACCTGATTTTGATACCCTCTTGCAGTACATTGGGCAACGGGAGCCGGAATACAAAACCCGGTTCATGATTACGGTCGGCACCAAAATTAGGAGCATCGAGACGTCCGAGATTTCGTACTTCTATTCGGATGAAAAAATCACCTTCCTGGTCACGAAAGAAGGGCAACAGTTGCCCATTGATTTCAGCCTGGACAAGTTGACTTCCCTGCTTGACCCCAAGCATTTTTTTCGCATCAGCCGACAGTTTTTGGTCAGCTTTGGGGCCATCCATACGGTTCACACCCATTTTAAGGGCAAACTAAAACTGGATCTCACGCCCAAATCAAAACTAGATGTGTTCGTCAGTGGCGACCGGATGACAGATTTTAAGGAATGGCTTGGGAAGTGAGGGTGGGGCAAATTTATAAACCCTTTGCATAAAACAGCCTAATAAACAACAAATTAGGCACCCAGCACAACCAGGCCACCACTCGGTAAGCGGATACAAAATCCTGCATGGCCATACTCAAAAGTGGCAGCCATATCCGCAACGTGACCGCTGCAAAACAGGCCGCGTAGCTGTAAAGCATCATTTGCTCATGCGCGGCTATCTGTCCATGCCGAATATGTCGATAAGCCTGGAACGTTGTGTACAACCATACCAAAGCCAGACCGACAAACCCTGCTGCTGCGATGGGGCCACCCGTTGCGAAAAAACCAATAAAAAATCCAGCCAACCCACTTAAGAGGGCCGTGGCAACATAGATTTTTCCAACGTTTCGATGGGTGTTTAGAAACCGGTTGCGCAGGCGAGGGCTAAACTGTGTCCAGCCAATCAATAGCGCAATACCACCCGCTACAATATGGGTGTAAAAACCAATGTTCCAGGCGAGGTTGTCCAGTAGTTCCGGGCTTTTGGAACTCAGCAGGCCAAACTTTCGGTCCACAACAAAGTAAATGCCTGGATAGGCGCCGATGGCGAGGGCGAAGAACCCAAACAGGGCCCAAAGGATGTTTTTCATGGCGGAGATTAGATATTTTCCTCTGTAATTGAGGGTATGGGGGGATTTAGGTGTTGCGTTTTTTCAACAGCACCCGCTTTTTGATTTTGCTCAGGAATTCTGCAGACATCCCCAAATAAGACGCGATATGTTTTTGTGCGATAAACAAATCCAAATCAGGATAGGCATTTTGGAAAGTTACATAGCGACTTTCGGCATCCATGCTAAGGTTTCGCAACATGCGCTTTTGAAATGCACTGTAGGCTTTTTGGGTAATCAAGCGGAAAAATCGCTCCATTTTGGGCACTTTTTCATACAATATTTGTAAGTTTTCGTAAGAAAAGGAAAGCGTGTCAGTGGCTTGTAGCGCTTCGGTGTACAGCAATCCGGGCTGTTGTTCGATAAAACTCGGATAATCTCCTACCCACCAGCTTTTGATACCCAAT
>JALHPW010000437.1 GCA_022842255.1 Saprospiraceae bacterium
TCTATTTTGTTTTTCAACGGATTATCTCAGGAAACCAACCATGCTTGGTTGGAAACCAGCCAGCTAAAAGTCCGCATCAATGCCGATGGCCGGCTATTCTGTGATGATGAAAAAGGGGCGTTTCTCGTCCCAAAAGGCGATTCTATGGTGTCGTTGATGCGAGGAGCTGGGTTATGGTTCGGCGGTATTGACCCTGGAAACAATCTGTGCATTTCCGCCCAAACAGATGACCCATTTAAAACTGATATTGTTGGTGGATTTAGGGGAATCCCCAATTCAGGGCGAGTCTGGAAAGTGACTCGAGCAGAAATTGAGGCCCATCGACAAGATTATCTGGACAATTGGGTGGTTGACAACCCAATTCCTTCGATTTTTGGATGGCCGGCATTTCGCAACCCTTTTTTTTCTGAGTACAATGGTTTTGAATTGCCCGATTCAGTGGCCAGGTTCCCTTTTTTGGACGACTGGAATTGGAACGGAAGGTATGAACCTCATCGTGGGGAATTCCCACTTTTGTTTGCCCGTTCATTCGACACTGAGTGGCAAATACCAAGTGAAATGGCCTGTTTTGTTTTCAATACCGATGCACCTAGGCTATTATCCAATTGCTCCAAACCATATCCAATACAAGTCTGGGGGCAAGCGTTCGTATTTGATTGTCCAGAAAGTGAATTCCTGTCCCGCTCGGTATTTATTCATTATTCCTGGCGAAACGAAGGCGATTTTAGAATAGACAGCGCCAAAGTTTCTGTTTTCAATGACATCGATTTAGGCGACCCCAAAGACGATTATCATGGTTTTCTTCCTGGACGGAATGCCTATTTTGCCTACAACGCGGATAGCACTGATGGTATATGGGAGTCAGAAACACCATTGTTATTTGTCGATGTCGTAGACCCTCCTTCGGGATTAAAATACAACTCATTTTTTGGAAAGTATGATGAATATTGGTATCCTACTGACTGGATGCCCTACGGAAGTTCCAATGCTGGTGGTGGAACAGGAGAGGCAACGGCTTCCAATGAATTCTATAATTACATGACAGGAACCTGGCGCGATAATACCCCACTTTCATTTGGAGGAACTGGTTACAATCCTGGGAATCCCAATGCTCCAAAAACAGAAATTGCCTTTCCCGGCTATCCCGATTCGACTGGGGGGTGGACGGAGCTTAATGCTCACAATCCATCCGGCAATCGCCGAGCATTAGTTAATTTTGACATTGGAGTAGACCCTCCCAA
Organism: Saprospiraceae bacterium; assembly: GCA_022842255.1. Taxonomy (GTDB): domain Bacteria; phylum Bacteroidota; class Bacteroidia; order Chitinophagales; family Saprospiraceae; genus M3007. Next base: position 1,242 of record JALHPW010000437.1, read on the forward strand.
AGGAGGAAATATATTTGCCCTTCAATACACCTACATGCCCTGGGAAACAGGATCGCTTACCCATCGCATTCAACATTGGGAAACAGAGCAGGAAGACCTATTTAATCGCTTATTTTGTTGTATTGATTTTAATGCTCCTAACCATCCTGTTGGCTGCGAATACGTTCTCCCTTCTAAACGACAACCAGAACCCTGGGTAATTTTTCCCAACCCAGCAAATGACGTGCTGCGCGTTTGGCACCCAGGTATCTATCTCAGAAAAATGCTCCTGTACGATGCCCTGGGGCGTGTGATGGATGTTGGGGTATATCGCGACCAGTATTCCGAAATTTCGGTCCAACAGCTCCCAGCAGGCATGTATTTCCTACACATTGAGGATGAAAACGGAGCAAAGAAAACAGCTAAGGTGATGGTTGCGCATTGAGCAACGCCTCAAAGAAGCCCGCGAAACCAACGACACCCGCTTGCTGGAGGATTTGAAAAATGATGGGGTGAAGGAGTAAAATCAATTTTTCGAAAATTTGAAACTTTCGAAAAGTTTTGTAACTTCGTAAAGCCCGCTTCAACAAAAACCTGAATGAAAATGAACCATCATGAAATTCCTTTACAGCCTGACGTATGCTATCACATTTTCAACCATGCCAATGGTTTTGAAAACCTGTTTGTCAACGACGGAAACTACCAATATTTTTTAAAAAAATTTGCCACGCATATCAGCCCAATTGCTGACACATTTGCGTATTGCCTGATGCCAAATCATTTCCATTTGTTGGTTCGGATAAAACCTACAGCGCAACTTTCCGAAAGTTTGAAACTTTCGGAAAGTTCGAAAGCATCCATTTCCAATCAATTGAGCAAGCGGTTTTCCAATTTTTTCAGTGCATATGCTCAATCTTTCAACAAACAGCAAAATCGAAAAGGAAGCCTATTTGTCAGTAATTTCAAACGGAAGGAAGTGTCTGACGATTGGTATTTTGCCCGTTTGGTACACTATATTCATTACAACCCAGTCAAAGACGGTTTCGTTTCCCACCCCGCAGCGTGGCCGCACTCATCCTTTGTGAGTCTACTTTCAGAAAAACCAACCCGTTTGCTACGTACAGAAACTATTGCGTTCTTTGGCGACCGAAATTCATTCCTCCAAATACATGGCCTCGAGCCTGACGACCAATTTTTAAATATCGTCAACCAGCATCTTTGAACAGTCTTAACTTTCCGAAAGTTTAAAACTTTCGGAAAGTTTGATTTGATACGGACCTATGCCAACACTCCACCACTACACCCTCGGCCAATGGACGCCCGGCTCTGGCGAGGGTATGCCGCAATTCCATGCCCTCACGGGCGAAATCGTCAGCACCGTCCACAGCGATGGGCTAGACTATGCCGCCATCCTCGACTACGGTCGCCGGGTGGGCAATCCCGCCCTGCGCAAACTCACGTTCCAGCAGCGCGGACAAATGCTCAAAGCCCTCGCGTTGTACCTCATGGACCGCAAAGACCACTATTATAAGGTCTCGCACATGACCGGGGCCACCCGCGCCGATTCTTGGGTAGACATCGAGGGCGGCATCGGCAATTTGTTTGCCAACGCCAGTCTGCGCCGCCGTTTCCCCAACGAAACCTACCACGTGGAGGGCGAAACCATCCGGCTCTCCAAAGAAAATACCTTCGTGGGCCACCATATCCTCACGCCCAAACGCGGCGTGGCGGTCCACATCAACGCCTTCAATTTCCCCATTTGGGGCATGCTGGAAAAAGTAGCTTGCAACCTAATGGCAGGTGTACCGGCCGTGGTCAAACCTTCCGAACAGACCTCGTTTTTGACCGAAGCCATGTTCCGCGACATCATCGCCTCGGGCATTTTGCCGGAAGGTGCCCTACAACTCGTGGTCGGCACCGGGCGCGGCATCCTCGATTTTGTGGACAGCCAGGATGTGGTCACCTTCACCGGCTCGGCCGCAACAGGCAGAAAACTGCGCACCCTGCCTTCCATCGTGGAAAACTCTGTTCCCTTTACCGTCGAAGCTGATTCCCTGAACGCCGCAATTTTGGGCGAGGACGCCGTGCCGGGCACCCCCGAGTTTGATCTTTTTATCAAAGAATGTCGGCGCGAAATCGTGACCAAGGCAGGGCAAAAATGCACCGCCATCCGACGCATCCTTGTGCCAGAAAACCTGCTCGACGAGGTGCAAAAAGCCCTGTCCAAAGCACTGGCCCAAACTACTGTCGGCGACCCATCGGTGGAAGGTGTGCGCATGGGCGCCTTGATCAACCGCCAACAAATGGCACGGGTACGCGAGCACTTGGACCTGCTGCTACAGGAAAACACCATCGCGTTTGGAGATTTGGAACAATTTGAAACCGTGGGTGCTTCGCGGGATAAAGGCGCGTTTATGCCCCCTATTTTGCTCCGCAATGAAAACCCGTTTACCAAATTATTAAGCCACGAAACCGAGTGTTTTGGACCGATTTCGACCATAATGCCCTATTCTAGCTTGGATAAAGCCATCGAATTGGCCAACATGGGCAAAGGTTCGCTGGTCAGCACCATTTGCAGCCACGACCCGAAAATCATGCGCGAATACGTGCTGGAGGCCGGGGCCTTTCACGGGCGCATCCACATTTTGAACCGCACCTCGGCCAAGGAAAGCACGGGGCATGGTTCGCCATTGGCGACGCTCGTACACGGCGGACCCGGTCGCGCAGGCGGGGGCGAGGAAATGGGCGGTATGCGTGGCGTGTTGCACTACATGCAGCGCACGGCTATTCAGGGCCATCCGACCGATATTACGGCGGTCACCAACCAGTACCAGGTGGGTGGGGAGCAGACCGAAACCCCTGTTCACCCTTTCAAGCGGCATTTTGAGGATTTGTTTGTTGGCGAAACACTCGTGACGGCCAAACACACCGTTTCCGAGACCGATATCCACAATTTTGCCAACGTGAGCGGCGACAATTTTTACGCCCACATGGACGCGACCGCACTCGAGGGCACGCCTTTCACAGGCCGCGTGGCACACGGGTATTTTGTGTTGTCCAAAGCCGCCGGGCTTTTTGTGGATGCCAAAAAGGGACCCGTATTGCTCAATTATGGTCTGGACGAATGCCGTTTCACCAAACCCGTTTACCCAGGTATGACCATTGGGGTGAAACTGACGGTCAAGGAAAAAATTGAACAGGAATTCGACCCAACAAAAGAAGGCGTAGCGGCCATTCCGCGTGGCATTGTCAAATGGCTGGTGGATGTGTACGATGAAACGGGCGAGACGGTGGCCGTGGCTACTATTTTGACGATGGTGGCGAAGCGGGGAATTTGAGGGGAATATTGTATTTTTGCTGACAAATCTGGGCCATGCTTATAAATTTATCAGATGAATTGATTGCCCCGCTTCACCTCACTGAGGAAGAGGTTTTGCTCGAACTAGGTATCGCGCTGTACGCTTCGGGGCGCTTGTCTTTTGGGAAAGCCCGTGAATTGGCTCGCCTCGATTGGGTTCAGTTCCGCCGTTTATTGGCCGAACGCAACATCCCAGTGCATTACCAAGAAGCCGACTTTGAAGCCGATCTGGCCGCTATTAAAGCACTTTCTGAGGCTGCATGATTAATATGAAAACCTCAAAACGATGTTTTAAAATATGGTTTAGAGCCAATTAAT
>JALHPW010000438.1 GCA_022842255.1 Saprospiraceae bacterium
ATGCGCACCCAATCAGGCAGCCGATCTCATGGCCCAAGCCCGTGAAGCCTTACTTGGTGAATCGTATCGCCAAGCCCCAGCCATTGCCTTGAGCGGGCTTTCCTATTTAAAAAACTGCCCTGAAACCAAGGCAAAAAGTGCCGAAATACACATGGAGGTGGCCGACTGGGAAATTTCCTTTGAACGCTTTAAGGAAGCTGCCGAACAACTTGATATGGCAACCGAATGTGCCAAGGAGGATGTAACGCGCTTGGCAGAAATCAGGCTTTTAAAGGCCAAATTAGGCATTGTCTCACGCGACCATGACATGGCCAGGCAGGCCTTGGATGCGGTGTTTGAAACGACCATTAAACTAGATAATGCCGTATACGCGCAAGCTTGGATCTTGCGCGCCAGGTTGTTTCACCTGATGACAAAGCCCACTGAGGGATATGCCTGCTTAGACTCGGCGATGATGTATATTTCCGCTACGGAGTCCCAGGCTTTGAAAGCAGAAGCGTGGAGTATGCGGGTGGAAATGGGTTTGATTGCAGGAGAATTCGCCAAAGCCGTTGCGCTTGCCGATACCGCACTCGCGGCCACAGCAGCGTCCAGCGACCTTGCCGTTGTTGAAGCTAGGTATCGATTGATGGAAACCAGTGGAAGATTGGCTAGGGCGGTGATTGGAATCAACGAAGGCCACCAAAGATTGATAAAAGCACAGCAAATGGCCGAAGGCATGCCGCCCTACTTGCGTACACGCTATTTGGCAAGTGCTTTGAGCCAATTGGTATACAGTACTTTTGAGCAGCATGGGGAAGAAGCCTCGGAGCTTGTTTTTAAAAAACTTGAGGCGTCTCTTGACCCCGAACGGTTTACCCATAAAGCATATTATGCAGAAGCCCTTGGCCAACGCGCCCGAACCTACAATGCCTTGGGGCAATATGATGCAGCCATTGGCTTTTGTGAACAATCCAATGCTATCCTCCAAGCCATGCCCGGTGATTTTGGCCAGCGGATTTCTGGCAATTTTACCTTCATGGCCGCAAGTTATAGGATGATGGGCGACAACGAATCCGCCATTCAAGCAGGCGAAACGGCCTTAAACCTCAGAAAAAAACTCCAGCCGGGGTTTATTGGCTTGGGAACCATTTACAATGAAATATTGGTTGCCTGCAACCGACCAGAAGACTCCGTCCGGGTTAAAACCTGGCTTTTGGAATTCGAAACCTTGGTGGAAAGCCAAAAAGACCAATCCAACCAGGAGTATTTCCGGCATTCCCTGGCCTACGGTTGGGTCAATTATTGGCGACTGGTCGGGCAGCCCTTGAAAGGGATTCCACAGGCAGAGGCTTTTTTAAAAAACAGCGGAAGCAAAGCGCGACTACGCGGCATCGTCACCACTGATTTGGAATACCGCATTTGTGATGCTTACCAAGAAGGTGGTAAGTATTTAGAAGCTTTTGAACGTCTAGAACCCATTGTCGTTCGTTTCAAAAAACGCTACCAAGAGTCGGCCGGCATCTTTGCCCAACACTATTCCTGGGTGTTGGCCCAGTCAGCCTATATTGCTTTGGATGCATATGAGCACTTGGGCGATACCGCTATGTTGCAGGTTGCAGAAACCCGTTGCAAAGAAGCAGAAGACATTTTGTTCGCCCTACGCGAACAAGATCCGCGGACAAGCAAACGCAACTTTGTGACCGATGAGTTTTTATACAATTGTTTGCTGCGCGTTCGTGCGGCCTTGTTTCAACGAGATGGCAACCCATTCCACGTAGAAAGAGCCTTTGCAGTGAGCGAATCGCATCAACTGGTGGATATGCAACGGTTGTTGAGCGAAAAACAAGCCCTTTATTTTGGAGGAGTGAGTCCAGCGCTTTCGAGGGCAGAACGCGATTTGCAAAGAACAATGGCGGACCTGGAGTCGGATAAATCAAGCTTGCGGTTTCAAGCACCTGGACCAGAAACAGACCAACTGGCTGCCCATATTGAAACCCAACTTTCTTCGGCGCGACATCAGTATGACTCCTTGTTGGGCACACTGGAGAAACAATTCCCGGAGTATTACCAGCTCAAGTATCAATTGCCTGTAATTTCCTTGGCGGAAACCAAAAAAGAAATGCTTGCATCAGGACAATGCATGCTGAAAATTATCCCGTTTATCGATACCATTATCTGTTTGATTGTCAGCGCAGATACAAGTTTAATCAAGATGACTGGCTTGGGGGCCGAAGGGCTTAAGGATGTAGATATTATCCTGGACGGTCTTCGCAATTTCCCTGGCCAGGCCGAGTTGCCGGAAGCTAAGTTCCTCCAGGAACAACAGGCGTTTATTGAAGCATCCGAACGGGTTTATAAGGGCATGTTGGCCCCGCTGAGTCCTTGGCTTGAAGCCAACATCCTCCTTGCCCCAAGTGGGATGTTGGCCGAGATGCCATTTGAGGCCCTGTTGACAACGCCCACGACGCAGGTTTCCAGGCCCGCCAACTGGGCCTATTGGGGCGAGAAAAAAAACATATCCTACACCTCTTCGGCCACGATTTTTCAATTCGTGCAAAACCGCCCTTCCTTCCGGAACGACCTTCAGAAAGCCCTGGTGATGGCGCCCTATTTTTCGGGTGATTTAAACAACTTCCCAACCGAAGGATTCGCAGCAAGGGAACGGTCCGATTTTTTCAAACCCTTACCGCATACCGGACGAGAAGCTGTTTCGGCGGCACAATTACTGGAGGGAGAGGCATTTGCTGGCGTTCAATGTTCGGTAGAAGACTTCCTTGCAAAGGCTGAAAACTATAGGGTATTGCACCTCGCCACTCATGCCTCCGCGGGTGGGAAAGGCCGACCCGCCTTTATTTCGTTCCAACCTTCAGGCGATGATTGGCGCTCGGCCATGCTTTTTGAAAGCGATATATATCCGCTTCGGCTTTCGGCGGAGTTGGTGACGCTTTCAGCATGCGAAACAGGGTTGGGGAAAAGGCGGTCCGGGGATGGATTGCACGGACTTACAAGGGCCTTTACCTGTGCCGGAGCGCGAAACGTGGTTGCCTCACTATGGTCAGTGAACGATGCGAGCACTCAGCAGCTTATGGAACTGTTTTATCAGGAAATAAAAAAGGGTGTGGGCTATAGCCAGGCTTTGGCAAATGCCAAACGTACTTTCATCAAAGAAAATCGCAGCTATGCGCACCCGTATTATTGGGCTGGATTTGTGTTGAACGGTAGGTAGAACGGTATCAAATTTGAGCACTTAAACGTTTGGCTTCGGCTTGGAACGTGTGGCCGGAATCTTCGGAAATTTTGCTCAATTTCTTGACAATCAAGCCTTTATTCTGTTCGAATGCTGGCAATAGCGACAAGATTTCATACCATTGGGCAGCATCGCCATAGCGGATACTCCCGCTTAGCTGTCCAAAAACAGCTGCTGCTTGTGGGTATTTCTTTTGCCCAAAAAGTGCATGTCCGCGCAAATATGCCGCATCCGCCTGATATTCTGGTGGGACGCCTTGTAGGGCCTTGAGCGCTTCTGCGTACTGCCGATTGGCAAGCGCTTGGCGGGCCTGGTTTAGTACCTGCTGGCCTTCTGTTCCATTGCCCCTGATGTCATCCGTAAAATTGGGGGCGCGGTAACTTGATTGGGCAAGCGCTAGGTATCGGTTGGGGCTGGTCGTATTTTTTTCAGCAATCGGCAACTCTTGTGTGGGTGCTTGGACCTTGGGGGGTGCCGTGTCTGGGATAGACTGCAATACGGGCTTTTCTGGTAGCGGGGATTTTGTTTTTGATACTTTCGGCCAAAACAGCCATGCCGCCCCCCCGAAGGCGAGCAGCAATAGCAATAAGGGCAGTAGCCACCCCTTACCTTTTTCGGGTGGGGGGTCGGAATTGCGCCATTGCTTCATTTTGGCGCTCAGATCTGCGGCTACGAGTGATTCCAGGGCTTCACGCTCGAGCCGGTCGTTAGAATTGTAAGGCATGACGACATTGCAGCGGGGGATTAAAAATTGAGAAAGTCTTTTATTTCAGGACTGTTTTCAATCAGCGTTTTGAGTTTTTTGCGGCATTCTGAACATCGGTTCATGGCGACCTGATCGGAGCTGTAACCCATTTCGGTCGCAATTTCTTTCATAGAATAACTCAACTGGTAGAACGTCAACAAGCGCTTACATTTCTCGCCCAGCGCACTGAGCATTTTTTGAAAAAGTACTTGTCGTTCCCGGTTGTACATCTCGTCTTCGGCGAATTGAGCAACTTCGATTGTTTCCTTTTCGTCCAATGCGACCGTGCGCCCAAGTTTTCTTTGCCTATTCAACCATTGCCATTTGGCTATACTGCAAAAAAAGGTTTTGAGGGTAGCGTCGCCACGGAATTTCCCTTCCCGCAACAATCGGTCGAACGTGATAAAACTATCGTGGTACAAATCTTCCCCATCTGCCTCATTTCCACCATGTTGTGTAGCGTATTGTCGTACCCAGCGTTGCAAGCCTTCGTTGCCAAACCACCATTGCAATGCAGCCTCACGCCCTACCCCACCCCCAGCAATAGCGCTGACGACGGCTTGGTCGGTCCATGGTACTGCTTGGCTCATGTTTTGCTCTAATCGGTTTGGCTGCTGGCAATTTTGAACTTGCAACGTACGTCTGTTTGCCCATTGGTGTGCCTAGGCGTTGGAACCTAACCGTGCGCGCATCACATTTTCTACTTTTTCTTTCAACGCGTTGATGTCGTTGGCGCCTAGACCATCGGTCGGGATGGGTTCGTCCCAAACAATTCTGACGGTACCCGGACGAAGCCCTTTTCCGTTAACGGTGATGTGACGGATGTTCACGATGGTTTGAATGGCCACCGGTGCACCCGTTTGAATGGCGATACGGAATGCCCCATCAAAAAAATGCCCCAGCGGCTGG
>JALHPW010000439.1:0-3669 GCA_022842255.1 Saprospiraceae bacterium
CAAGTAACACGACCTTGATTGGTAATTGGTTTCGTGTGTCAGCATCCCAATTGGCTTTCACAGTTTCGCTCCAATTTGGGATTTTTTGGATTTCATCTATAGCTAGGATAAATTCCATCGCTTCGGATTGGCGGTATTTAATCCGAGCTATCTCCCATTGTTGATCGAGCCAAGTAGCACTGGCGCTGGCAGTGCCATCCGCAGAAATACTATGGTTGGGCGTGTTGCTATCAGATAACAGCTGACTTACAAGCGTGGTTTTGCCAACCTGCCGGGGCCCTGCAAGCACTTGAATGACAGCTCTTGGCTCCTTTAATCTTTTTGTAAGTATTTGAAAATGAGGCCTTTGGTACATCTAATTTAATTTACTCAATACGTTGAGCAAAATTACTCAATGTATTGAGATAAATTACTCAAAGTTTTAACTAAATCTTTCAGGAGGACAATTTGCCCTTCTGGATGTGTATCCTGCCCGCTGGCGCGCTCAAGGACTCGGGACCTCAACAAGACACACATTAAGGACGAATAGCGTGGGTGGAGCGGCTGTCGTTAGGTTCCTTACGGCGGGCCAACAATTTTTTCCCGCCATAGAAGAGTATCAACCCATTGGAAAAGAAAATTGTACTCCATTTGATGCAGGTAAACACGCAACTGGCCACTGCAATCGAAGGAGAAAAATCGGGAAATTGCACCAGCAAGAGGGTAACAAAAATGTTTTCCATCCAATCAGATAAGGTAAGCAGTACACCCAGCCACCACCATTTCTTTGCTCCAATCCAAAGCAAAAAAGTGATAAAAAATAGTCCACCAATCACAGGGAAAACCAAGTCTACCGTCCATTGAGCGATAAGATAGAGTTGTATTCCTTCCGGACCATAGGCACTGAGCATTGAAAATGCTTTTGCGGGACTGTAATACAGCTCAAGGTCTATCACGCCTACGCCCCCAGACAAAGCTTTGATGTCTGCTTCCATGGAGGGCATGATAAACCCAGCGAAAGCAACAAAAAGCGTAAAAAACAGGAGTATATTCCTGCCTGTAGCGATTTTTATGAAAAAATTGGGAGGAGAAAACGTAGCCATACTGTGTATTTCTGAATCAAAGGTCCGCCTATCTACTAACAAGTAGGACGGCCCCTTTGCTCAAAAAAGATAAAAAAGTGTAAAAATTCAAGGAGTTCCGGCTTGGCAACACCAGAAAACCGCAGCTCCTACCGATGTTTGTGCACTCAAATCACCCAATCCCCAGATAACCAATAACCAATAACCCACCCACCATGCACCTACTCCTAGTTGACGACGACCTGGCACTAAGCCCGCTCACAAAGGAATACCTGGAAGCCAAAGGCTTTTCGGTCACGATGCGCCACAGTGGCGAAGAAGGGTTGACGGCATTTAAATCAGGCACATTCGATGGCTGTATCCTCGATGTGAAAATGCCGATTAAAGATGGGTTTTCCCTAGCTGAGGACATCCGCGAGCTCAGCCCCAACATACCTATCCTGTTCCTCACCGGGGCGGTACAAAAGGAAGAGCGCATCAAAGGCCTTGCACTTGGGGCCGATGATTATATCACCAAACCATTTAGCATGGAGGAACTTTACCTCCGTGTTCGTAACACGCTCAAACGCAGCACTGCCCAACAAAGGCAAATCGACAAGGCAACACACGAAATTGGCTTATACCGCTTTGAGGTGGCCACTCGCGAACTTTATGGAGGGCCGGAAATGATAAAACTCACCGCCATTGAGGCCAAACTCCTGCAATTGTTCTGCGAAAGCGATAATGGTATCATCCGAAGAGACAATGCCCTCCAACGCATCTGGGGCGATGAAGACATGCTCAAGGGGCGAAGCCTAAATGTATATGTCAGCAAGCTCCGAACCTTTCTTGCAGCCGACCCGCGCATTGAAATTCTGAACGTCCACGGGGAAGGGTACCAATTGGTGGTACGTTAAGGGGCAACGGCCAACAGTCAATATTCAAAAGTCAACAGTCAAAAGTCAATACTCAACGGCCAATGGTCAATGCTCACCGGTTTCTCTGGTTCGGTTTCAATCTGTTGTAAAGTGTCGGCCCATTCATCCAAACCAAGATAACGGCATTGGCTTTTGAGTGCGTGGGCTTCATGGCTGGCAGTTTCCCAATCCTTTTCTGCCAGGGCTTTTCGCAAGGCTGACAATTGTCCGGGCCATTGTTGATGAAACATTTCAACGAAACGTTGAACGGCGGTTTCACTGCCGAGCAGGTTGAGGAGACGTTCGGTATTAATGTTCATAATGATCTGTTGGTCAATACTTTATGCATGGTCGTGAAAAGTTCATCGGCATCTATGGGTTTGGTTACCCAGGCATCCATGCCCACATCGCGGCATTTTTCCAGCTCGGATTGAACGGCGTTCGCAGTGAGCGCAATGATGGGAAGTTTTTGCCATTTTGGGTTGGCCCGCAACCTGCTTGTCGCTTCCAATCCATCCATTACCGGCATTTTTACATCCATCAGCACCAGGTCGAACGTTGTATCGGAATCTATTTTTTCCAAGGCAACCTGACCATTTTCAGCAATCTCGATGGTCACGCCCGGAATCCTGTTTTTTAGCAGTTCGGTAGCCAACATTTGGTTGAAAAACGTGTCCTCTACCAATAAAATCCGCAGGTCTTTAAATGTGATTGGAGCTTGGATGGTATGTTGGATTTCGGTTCCCAGCGCCCGGTCCAGCCCAAAAGGTATCGTAGCTGAAATGGAGGTGCCTTGGCCCAGCATGCTCTCCAGTTCAATCTTGCCACCCTGTTGTTCCACCAAATCCTTGGTGATACTCAGCCCCAGTCCCGTTCCCCCATAATTCGCTGAAATATCATCGTCGGCTTGTTGGAAACTTTCAAAAACCTTGGTCAATTGCTCCGGTGAAATGCCGATGCCCGTGTCGGAAACACGGAAACAAAGCATAGTCTGGGAGCCTGGGGCGCTTGTTTTGGTGCTCGGCAGGTCCGTTGCGTGAATATCCAGCCGAACACTTCCTTTTTCGGTAAATTTAATGGCATTGCCAAGCAAATTGGTGAGGATTTGATTGAGCCGCACCGGATCGCCAATTAACTGGGTCGGTATTTCGGGGGCAAACCTTATTTCAAACTGCAAGCCTTTTTCTTCCGCCTTAAAACCAAGTGTGTTTTGTAAATGCCGGACAATTACCTCCAAATCAAAGGGTTTTTGCTGAAACTTGAACTTCCCAGATTCAATCTTGGCCTGATCGAGCACGTCATTGACAATCACGAGCAGGTTCTCAGAACTTTGCCGGATAGCGTCGGCATATTCACTTTGTTTGGGGGGCAATTCACTTTCGGTCATCAAGCGGCTGAGCCCCAATATGGCATTCATTGGCGTTCGGATTTCATGGCTCATATTGGCCAAAAACCGCGTTTTATATCGAGCGTTTTGCTCCGCAAGCTCTTTTTGTTGCAACAGTTCGCGGTTGTCTTCCCGATTGCGCCAAAAAAGATAGGCCGCTGTGGCAAACAAGGCCATGAGCAGCATTTTAAAGGATTCGGTTTGCCACCAGGCCGGTGCTATGGCGATTGCAAGTGTCAATTCAGGGCTTTCGGTCCCCGCAATCCGAACCCGGAACGTGTAGGCGCCGGGTTCCAGGTTGGCGTACACGGCTTGTCGTTCCGAC
>JALHPW010000439.1:3679-4853 GCA_022842255.1 Saprospiraceae bacterium
CCTTTTGTTCCCAGTCCTTTTTTTCACCCTTTAGTTCCAGTTTGCACTCATACTGAAGTTCATTAGGGCGGTCGGTTTGAATGCCGGCCCATGCTAGGGTGATATTGTTTTCTTGGTTGGAGAGTTGGATGTGGTTTAAAAACTCTAAAGATGTCTTGAGCGGTTGGCCATTTATCCCTGTTTCAAAGCGGGTAAGCAGGATGCTAGAGGCAGGTCGGGTTTCGCCCATGATGGATGGGTCTATACGAATCAGCCCGCTTCTGGACGCAATGAGCAGGCTACCGTCGTTCAAAGCACAAGTAGCGCGCCGTTCAATCTGGCCTGTTTGCAGCATATTGGCCGTATTCCAAACCCGAAAACTGCCTGTTTGGGCATCACGCCTCAGCAAGTGCTCTGGAAATACCATCCAAAGGTTTTGCTTAGCATCCAAGGCGCTTGAGAGTGCCAGGTTATCGGGTAGCCCATTTTGCAAATAGAAATTATGGAAGTGCTCCGTAGCTAAGTCAATTTTACTAACCCCGCCCGCTGTTGCGACCCAAATCCAACCTTCCGGAGTCAGCAGCAGATCCGTTACATCATCGTTGGCAAGTTGTTGTGGTGTCGGTGTTTTGCTGGAAAAGAAGGTGATTTGTTTGGTTGATTTGTCAAACCGGGCCAACGCAGCGGGCACAGAAAGCCATAAATGGCCGCGTTTGTCATCTATAATTTTTCCGACTCCCCGCGCTTGGCCTGGTGGGCAAACTTTTTCAAAAAGCTGTATTTCCCCTGACCTAAGGTCGAATTTTCTCAAGCCTGCCAAGGTGCCCAGCCACCACACATTGTTGTCCTCCTGGTCTTGAGCAAAAGCAATGATTCGTTCGGTTTTAAGGCTGGTGGGTATCTTGACAAATTGTTTTCGGTCGGGGTACCAACGGTAAATGCCATCATAGATAGCCAAAATATTGCCTTCATGGTCCTTTACAAAGTCATCAGGGTCAAAAAAAGGAGGATGGTTTTTCCCGGTCTGGAGCGGGATTGCCGCGCTGCCCCATTTTTCATAATAGAACAGGCCGCCATGGGTATGCACCAAAATGCCCCCCTTGGAGTCTTGTGCAATCCGGTTTATGTTATTGGAAGGTAAGTCTGGACTGCTGGGGTCGGTCAGCCATTTTGAAAAGGGCTGGGGCAGGAGGTT
>JALHPW010000440.1 GCA_022842255.1 Saprospiraceae bacterium
GGTAGTGGGTGGCGAACAGGGTTTTGGGATGGGCGCGTTCGTTGTCGTGCAGGTACTCGGCCAGGCTCCAGGCGATGCTGATGCCATCGTAGGTGCTGGTGCCGCGCCCGATTTCGTCAAGCAGGATGAGTGAACGGTCGCTGATGTTGTTCATGATCAGGGCGGTTTCGTTCATTTCCACCATGAACGTACTCTCGCCACCACTGATGTTGTCGGAAGCACCCACGCGGGTGAACACCTTGTCTACCAACCCAATACGTGCACTTTTGGCCGGGACAAAACTGCCCATTTGCGCCATCAGGGTAATGAGGGCGGTTTGGCGCAGCAAGGCGGATTTACCCGCCATGTTGGGGCCAGTGATGAGGATGATTTGTACCGATTCACTGTCGAGGAACACATCATTGGGCACAAATTGTTCGCCGATAGGCAATTGTGTCTCTATGACCGGGTGCCGTCCATCGCGAATATCGAGCGCCGTGGAGTCGTCGAGTTCAGGACGGGTATAGTGGTTTTTCTCCGCCATTTTGGCAAAGGACAGTAGACAATCCAGCCGCGCCACCAGTTGGGCATTGTGTTGTATCGGCTGGATGTAATTGCCGATTTCTTCCACCAAAGCCCGAAACAAGCGCTCTTCCAGTTCTTGGATTTTCTCTTCCGCGCCCAAAATTTTGGCTTCCAGGATTTTCAATTCCTCTGTGATGTACCGTTCGCCATTGGCAATGGTCTGCTTGCGGGTCCACTCGGGCGGTACCTGGTCTTTCCATTTGGAGGTCACCTCGATGTAGTATCCAAAAACATTGTTGAACGCCACTTTCAGGCTGGTGATGCCAGTGCGTTCGCTTTCACGCTGTTGGATTTCGAGCAGTAGGTCGCGGCTGTTGCGCACCACATTCCGCAAATCATCAAGTTCCGGGTCGGCGCCGTCGGCAATGGCCCCGCCCTTGCGGATGTCGGCCGGTGGGTCGGGCGCAATATCCCGTTCGATGCGGGTACGGAGACTCAGGCAGGGGTTCAGTCCTTCGGCAAGTCGGGTGAAAACAATTGACTGTTGACCATTGACCGTTGACTGTTCGTGCAGCAGGTTTTTGACCTGGTCGATGGCAACCAAGGCCCGGCGCAATTGCATGGCTTCCCGGGGACTGATTTTGCCCACCGAGGTTTTGGCCATGAGCCGTTCGAGATCGCCGATATGCCGGATATGCGGCTCGATTTCCTGTGCAAATTCTTGATTTTCAACAAAATAGGCTACAGCCTCGTGGCGTTCCCGGATTTGAGAGAGTTTGGTAAGCGGCAGTAAAACCCATTTTTTCAACAAGCGGGCCCCCATGGGCGACACCGTTTTATCCAGCACCTGGAGCAGCGAAACCCCGTTTTCGTGGTTGCTGCTCACCAGTTCGAGGTTGCGGATGGTGAAGCGGTCGAGCCAGACGAATTGTTCGGTTTGGAGTCGGCTGAGGGTGGTGATGTGCGCGAGCCGGTTGTTTTCCATGGCCGCCAGGTAGTGCAGCGCGGCTCCGGCAGCTGTTTGGGCCATTTCGAGTTCCTCTACTCCAAATCCCTTGAGGCTGGCCGTCTGGAAATGGCCGAGTAGTTTTTCCCGGCCAAAATCGCGGGTAAAAATCCAGTCCTCCAGCGTATTGGTGTAAAACTTATCCCCATAAATGGCCACAAATTCCTTTACCCGGCTTTTGGGCAGGACGATTTCGGCGGGTTTGAAACTTTGCAGAAGTTTGTCCACGGTTCCGGCATCCCCTTCACTCACAAAAAACTCCCCAGTAGAAATATCCAGGAAAGCGAGGCCAAGCAGGTCTTTTGGGCCATAGGCAAGCGTGGCCAAAAAATTGTTCGAGTTGTGCTCCAGCAGGGCGTCATCGGTGGTGACCCCCGGTGTTACCACTTCCGTGACCGCTCTGCGCACCACTTTTCCCGGCGTGGGTTTTTCCATCTGCTCACAGATGGCAACGCGGTAGCCTGCCCGAACGAGACGTGGCAGGTACAAATCCAGGGAATGATACGGGAAACCCGCCAGCTCGATGTCAGAACCTCCATTGTTTCGGCTGGTGAGGGTGATGCCCAAAGCTTTGCTGGCCTTCACGGCATCTTCCCCGAAGGTTTCATAAAAATCGCCCACCCGGAACAGCAGCACCGCATCGGGGTATTTGATTTTCACCTGCACATACTGCTGCATGAGCGGTGTGGTGGGTGCGGCGCCAGTGCTGGGTGTTCCTTCTTTTTTTGCTCTTGCCATTTTGATTGGTCATTTCGTCAGTTGGGTCAATGGGGCATTTCGTCATTGGGTCATTTTTACCTGCTGTAGCCTTGGTGAATGAGGGAGGTCATTTTTTTTCGCCTATAAAAAACACCAGGGCGTTCAATTCCCGGTCTTTTACATCCCCGGGGCAACGGCCTTTGATTTCGTTGAAGATGTATATATCGCCAGGAGCACCTTTGCTAATCAGCTCGCTGGCTTCTGTGCTGAAACGCGCGCCATTGTTTAGTACGGTGTGAGAAAACATTTTTCCATCGAGGCCATTGGACCCGATATGCGTGATTTTGTACTCCACCATGTCACATTTTGCATCAAAATCAAAGTTTTCGAGGACCAATGCAATACCCATTTGGGCCTTGAATTTGTCCATTTCGATGGTGTCTGACTTGCTATATCTTGCCCCTAAGGAGGGGATTGGATCGGGGATTTGTTTGACACGGAATTTTTGTTTTAATTTGGCTGGCCCTGTTTTGGTATAAACGGAGAGCGTTACTTCTCCAACTACTGGGACTTTCAGGTTATATTTTCCCATCCCGGTACTGACCAGTGAGCCCTTGTCGGTTTGTACCCGGTATTCAGCGGAGGAAAGCCCTTCCGCGAAAACCTGGATTGGGTTATCAATCCCTACATACACCACATCCATTTTGGATAATTGGATGGAAATAGCTGGTTGGGTATCGGTGTTCTGTGCAACCAGGCTGCCGAGCAAAATGCAATACCCCAAAAATGCGAGGATGATTTGTTTGGTCATGGATTGAATTTGATAGAAGAGTTAAAAGAGGTTGTCTCATAGTGCTTCTTCACCGCAGAGGCGCAAAGACGCAGCGTAATAACAGGTTGATTGTCAAAAACTCCACGTCTTTGCGCCTTTGCGGTGGAAAGAAAAACGTGACTATTAAAACAGCCTTATTCGATTCCCCAGTTGTTCGCTTGGGGCAAAAGTAACAAGCCCAATCGCTTTCCCTTTAATTCGTTTTCCACAGCTTATTTTCGCCGGATGAAGTACTTTGTTTTTGTTTTCGCCCTTGTTCAATTTCACGTGGCCCACGCCAAGATTTGGCAGGTGGGACCTACCCGAAGCTACCTGGTCCCTTCAGCCGTGTCCAGCCTCGTGGCCGATGGCGACACGGTGGAAATCGACGCCGGGCTTTACACCGGAAACGTAACTAAATGGTTTGCCAACAACCTTGTTATCAGGGCGGTCGGCAATGGATATGCCCATCTGGAAGCCGCAGGGAATTATGCAGAAGGCAAAGCCATTTGGGTCATCAAAGGGGCGAACTGCACGGTTGAAGGCATCGAGTTTTCAGGCTGTCAGGTACCCGACCACAACGGGGCCGGGATACGCCAGGAAGGTCAGCACCTGACGCTTCGCAACTGTTATTTCCACCACAATGAAATGGGCATTCTTACCTCCACCGATGGGGTGAGCGATTTCCTTTTTGAGTCCTGCGAGTTTTCCCACAATGGGTATGGCGATGGCTATTCCCACAATATCTATGTGGGGGCGGTGAACAGCCTGACCATGCGTTATTGTTACTCCCACGATGCGCACATTGGCCATTTGGTGAAAAGCCGTGCGCGGTATAATTCCTTGTATTACAACCGGTTTACGGGGGAAAATGGCGATGGGAGTTATGAGGTGGATATGCCAAATGGCGGTCGGGCCATTCTGATTGGCAACCTCATCGAACAATCGCCCAACTCCCAAAACGGCGGAATCATCGCCTTTGCGGCAGAGAACCAGAACCACCCGGAGCAGGAACTTATTCTGGTGCACAACACGGTGGTGAACGACCGTTCCAATGGCCGTTTTGTACAGTTTTCAAACGCGACCACGCTGTTGAAAATGACCAATAACCTGTTTGTAGGCCCCGGGACCTACCTGCAAGGCACAACAGCCCTCTTGGATACCAGCCATAATATCCGCCTAACAAACATCGCCGAAGCGATGCTCAGCGACCCTGCCAATTTTGAATACCGACCTCTGCCCAATTCGCCTTGTGTGGATGCAGGCATTGACCCCGGAGCGTTCAACAACGAGTCTTTGGCGGCGCTGTACGCCTACCTGCACCCGATGTCGCGCACGGCAAGGTGGTATTCGGGCTCGGCTCCGGATGTGGGCGCTTATGAGTATCTGGTGCTTCCGTACCGCTGGATAGAAGATCAATCTACAGAAACCAATTGGAAGGTGTATCCCAATCCTTTGGCTTCGAATCAGTCATTGACCCTTTTATTGGATCAGACGCTCGAGAACGAAAGCCAGGCATATCTGTTCGATGCCACAGGGAAAGCCCTACGAACATTGACCCTGGAACGAGGTGTAAAAACCTTTCAGTTGGATTTGCAATCTGTGCCACCGGGGGCCTATTTTTTGCAGGTTGCTGGGCTGGGCATTAAAGAACTATTTATCAATCCTTAGTAGCCTGTCCAAACAGTGAATTAATTGTTTTTGAAGTCAAACTTTGGTTGTTTGGGGGCTTTTATTCACCGGGTGACGGCAGTCACCCGGTGAATAAAAGCCCCCAAACAACCAAAATTTTATCCGTGGTGCACATCCTACTTATGACACGGCCACATT
>JALHPW010000441.1 GCA_022842255.1 Saprospiraceae bacterium
ACATTCATCACATTGACCACATTCATGTATTGACCACATTAACCTAATTGACCACATTCATCAACATGTTTAGTGAAAAGCTACTTTCGGTGCTCCAAACGCTCTCCAAGGTAGAGCGCAACCGGTTTCGGAAATATCTTTTATCGCCCTACTTGAACGACCAGCCTGATTTGCTCCTGCTCTTTGATATTTGCGACAAAGGGCTCCGAGAAGACAGCTTCGCGCAGTTGGCGCAACAACAAGTGTGGCAAAAATTATACCCAAACAAACCCTACAACGATACCCATCTGCGGCGACTAGCCTCCGACCTCAATCAATTGGCCTTGCGTTTTCTTTCGGATGAGGCCCGCCGTCAGAACCCACTCGCCGAAGCCCTGGATTTACAACGGCTCCTGGAAAAGCCCGAGCTTAAAAAACACCTGGCCACCGTAGAGCGGAATATTGGCCGTTTGCTTGACGAAACGCCTGGACAATCAACAGCGTTTTATTTGGCTCAGTTCACTCTGCACAACAATATCGTCAATAAAACCTCCAAACACCTCTCTGTATCTGGATATGCGGATAAACTATCCTCTGCCGATTTTTACCTGGAGTGTTTTTACCTCACGCAAAAACTTGAGCTCTACATTGGTTGGCTCTTGTTCCAGGGCTCACGGGTATCCGACAAAACCTTGGAGTTGCCCACAGGTTTTTGGGAACACCTTGAAAACGAACGATTTGGGAACGTGCCACTGCTGATCGTGTATCGTCAGGTGGTCAACTGCTTGAATGAACCGGAGCTTGAAACACACTATAAAAACCTGCTGGAAAGCCTGGAGTCGCAATCCGAACAACTCACTAAGTCAGACCTGCGAAAGTGCTATTTCATTGCCCAAAACTATTGCGCTTTAAAAATCAACCAAGGGAAGCGGGAGTATTACGTTGCGGTATTTGAGAACTTCAAAAAAATCATCCAAAAGGGAATTTTACTTGAAGAAGGCGGGCTCTCTGAAGGTATTTTTAAAAATATCGTCACGGCTGGTCTGGGCGTTGGGGAGTTTGAATGGACCGAAAAATTTATTGAAGAGTATGCGCTGTACCTGCCTTTGGGCATTCGAGAAAACGCCCGGATTTTCAATCTGTCTTATCTTTATTTTCACCAAAAGCGATACCCCAATGTGCTTGAACTACTTGGAAACGTAGAGTACAATGATGTTGTTTATGTACTTGGATCCAAATTGATTCTCATACAAACCTACTACGAACTAGACGAGACCCTGGCCATGGAATCGCTCATTGATAGCTTTAGGATTTTTATTCGGCGCAACAAAGTGATGTCCAAAAACCTAAAACGGGAGTACATCAACTATCTCAGCTTTGTGAAAAAGCTAATGGATTTGAAAATTTCGGGTCAAAAAGCAACCGCAAAATTTCAGGAACAGGTCAGCGCAGCATCCTCTTCAACTTCCAAAAAATGGCTCCTAGAAAAAATAGACGAGCTACAAAAAAGATAAAGACCGTATCAATCCTTATTCGCCAACTGCCCGCAAGCCGCATCAATGTCCTTGCCGCGGCTGCGCCGAATCGTGACCGTCACGCCCTCCCGGGCCAAATAGGCACCAAATTCATTTAGGCGGTTTTCGTCCGTTTTTTCAAAGGAAAGACCCTCGATTGGGTTGTATTCGATGATATTTACCCGAACCGGGAATTTCTTTCTACAGAGCTGCACCAGTTTGGCTGCATCCTCCAGGGAGTCGTTGAAGCCGTCAAATGCAATGTATTCGTACGAAATCCGACCCTTGGTTTTCCAGTAAAAATATTCGAGGCTTTCTATCAACGCCGCCAGGTTGTTCGATTCATTAATGGGCATAATCTGGTTGCGTTTCGTGTCGTCGGCAGCGTGCAGACTAACTGCCAGGTTGCAGCGATACCCATCGTCGGCCATTTTCCGAATCATCTTGGCGATGCCTGCCGTACTGACCGTGATGCGCCGCGCGCCCATACCAAACCCCTCTGGGGCGGGAGCGGTGAGGCGATTGATGCTTTCCATGGTGTTGGCGTAGGTCAGCAGAGGCTCGCCCATACCCATATACACCACGTTTGTGAGCGGTTTGCCAAAACTTTCGAGGCTTTGGCGGTTGACGCCCATTACCTGATCAAAAATTTCGGCGGCGCTCAAGTTGCGTTTCCGGCCCATGCGCCCCGTGGCACAGAAGGCACAGGTGAGGCTACAACCAACTTGGGTGCTCACACAAACCGTAAATCGGTCATCGTCGGGCACGGGGATGAGCACGCTTTCGATGCGGTGGCCATCGTGCGTAAGCCAGCGCGACTTGATGGTGCCATCGGCGCTATGCTGGGTTTTGTCTTCTAGCAGGGAATGGAACGTAAACTGATCCGCGAGTTTGGCCCGAAGCGCTTTGGGCACGTTGGTCATTGCTTCCCAATCGCTGGCACCCTTGACCCAGAGCCATTCGTACACCTGTTTGGCGCGGAAACGCGGCTCGTCCCAGGAAGTGAAAAGCACTTCTAGGTTGGAAAGGGAGATGGTGCGGATATCTTGTTGTGATGTCATTGCTTAATACGCCCCAAAATATCGCCTCAAAAACCATTCGCCCGCCAGCAAAAGTGCCAGCAGCGCGAAAATCCATTTGAGGTTGATGAGCGGGTTGGTTTGGGTGGTTTGGTACAGGACGGGCTTGACGGTTTCGTTGGCCTTTATTTTGTCTGCGATGCTCGCAAGTTGGGTGGAAAACACCGTTTCTCCGCCAAATTTTGTGCTCAATTGACGCAGTACAGCGTGATTGGCAGTTGTTTCAAACAGCTCCAACTCAATGGGTTGTACGCTGAATTTGCCTTCATACACCAGGTTCTGACCGTTGAAGTTGACCGTCGCCTTGTAGGTGTATGGCCCTACGGGGAGGATACCTGCATTGAGGGTATAGGCCTTGCCCAGTTTGTTAAAATTGTAGGTGAACTCCTTGCCATCGCGGTTTCGGATGCTCATGGCCACATCGGGGTCGTTGGTGAGCTCGTAGTTGTCGTTGTAGAGTTCGCCACCAAAGCTGACCGGCTCGTTTTCGTTGAAAATGTTCTTGTCGAGGGTTACGCGGAACTTGCGTTTGTCTTCCTTGAGCGATAGGTATTGAACGGTTTTGCCCACCAATTCATCAAAAATTTCATGGTTTTGGTGCTGCAAAAAGTCAAACAAACGCCAGCGCCAAAGTCCTTCTCCGAGCAAAATACCGGTTTTGATACCGTTGGTTTCGCCCACGGCCAATAGCGGCTGATCGGTGTCCACCTTGCCGATGCGTTTGCGGAGCAATACCTGTGCTTGCTGTGTGGCCCCGAAATTACCAAACGCCGAGGTCATCGGGTTGAACTTTGGCAATTCTTCCAAGACCTTCGGACTCAGGGAAAAAGCCGCGAACTGAGGCGATACACGCCCCTGTACCTCGTCGCTTTGGGTACCATCGCTTTGCAGGCTCACCAGTCCCTGCGCCTTCGCCAGAGCGGGATACCCGGTCTGCATCCCGGCGATGAACAGGCGCGGGATACGCTTGTCGTTCATGGTATTGAGCAGGCCGGAAAGGTCGTTCGAGGTGGAGGGCAGGTTGTGCAGCACCACAAAATCGTACTTGCCGATGTCCAAGCCCGGGTCAGCGATATAGGCCGTGCTGATCTGATAATTTTTGTTCGATTCGAGGGTGGTTTTGAGGGCCGAGAGGTCGGGGTGTGGGCTATTGGCGAGCAACAGGATTTTTTGGCGCGCATCCAGCACATCGATAAAAATCTCGCGTCGGTTGTTGCTCGTGCTGGCCTCCCCAGGCAAGGCAGCAGCACTGATGATGTAGGAAACCACACCGGCCTGATCGGCATCCAACAGGATTTCTTTGGTAGTGAAAAAATCGTTTCCTGCCAAGGTCACTGGAATACTCTGCAATTGCTTCAACCCGGAATCCGTTGATTTTGAAACGGTTACTACGGTTTGTTTTCCAGCGAGGTTGGTCGCAGCCAAGTCTATTTGCAAGGTGAATTTATCCCCGAGGTAAGCGATTTTATTGTGGAAAACCCGCTTCAACAGCAGGTCTTTTTTCGGGGTAGTATCGCCCAGGGCAACTGTGTAAACTGGGGCAGAAAGCGGCGCATCGGAATAGGCCGGGTTGCTGCCTTCATTGTAAATACCATCAGAGGCCAATACAACGGCTCCTAGATTTTGCCCACCATACAGGTCGTACACCCCGCGAAGCAGCTCTGAAAAATTGGTGACTTTATCCGTAAAATTGAAATCCACACCTTCGCGCACTTGGTCGCCAAACGCAAGTTCGTGCACTTCGTAGTTTTCGGAAAGGGAATTTTTCAAGGCACCCCAATCTTGCTTGTACCCTTCCAAGGCTTCCCCCTGCAAGTCTACACCCGCACTTTCCGACTGGTCTTGTGCCAATACCACGATAGGCTTTTTAGTTTCCGTGAGGAAACTTTTCAGGAGTGGGGACAGTAACAATGCACTGAGCAAAGTAATTGACAACCAACGCAATAGCCCAAGCCAGCGGTTGAGTGTCGGGGCTTGTTCACGAAAAGTAGTATCCCGGTAATACAGCAACAGTGCATAGCCAAGCCCCAGCAGCGCACAAAAAATCAGAAACCACGCGGGGTATTGAAAAGAGAGGTCTAGCATTAAAATCTTCGTTTATCGTCAGTTTGTCATTGGGTCGTTTGTCGTCATTATGGTCATTGGGTCATTTGTCGTCATTATGGTCATTAATCGTCATTTGTCGTCATTAGGTCATTGGGTCATTTGTCGTCATTGGGTCATTATGCGCTGGCCCTAATGACGATAAATGACCAAAATGACGACAAATGACTCC
>JALHPW010000442.1:0-2948 GCA_022842255.1 Saprospiraceae bacterium
GAACGAAGGGTTTACCCAAAACTTGTTTTCACCCGATGCGATTGTTTTGCCTCCTAGCTTTTTTCCCGGCTCTGGTTTTTGCACAACCTGATTTTTTGAAAGACCCCGACATCGTTTGGGCCGTAGAACTTGAGCAGGACTGGGTGTTGGAGCTTCCTCTGGAAGCCGAGTTAGACCATGGAATTACCACCCTCAAGTTGTTGTTCGACGCCCCTTACGCACTAAACCAATCGGCCCCAAATCTGTCGGGATTGGTGTTCACAAGTGCTGCTGAGGGCAAATTGGCCATTTATTCCGATGAACGCTGCTCTGTCCGTATGGATTATGCAAGTTTGTTGAGGTTTTCTGACAACCACAGTTTTAATCCGGACACCCAGGAAGAAACCATGGAATTTGGGTTTACACACTACGAACCTGAAGCGGTCAAGCATTGGCGATTGAAACAGGTATTGGCCTATCATAAAAAAGAAGCTACCTGGAGTACCCATGTATTGGCCATAGCGCCTTTGTTGGTCATCAAAAATGAAGAAGGGGATTCGGTGGGTACCCGACCCATGTTTTGGTTCCGACCGGACAACAACCCGCAAAAATTGAGTGCAAATCGCATCATTTGGGCCAAAAGGACGGTCAATAGGCAGCCCCAAACTCAGGTCCCGATCATTCAAGGCCCGCTTTTGAAATCTGCTGGGAAGTTTCCGGGCTTGTTGCCGGAAATTCGTGCGGTGGTCGAGCAGCGAATGGACGTGCCGCTTTACCACGGCACCGAAAACAAACTGCTCAGCCCCGATGAACGCAGCAAACTGATAGCCCGCGTGGACACAATTTACGTGGAACACAGCAACGGGCAAGGCATGGATGTTGTTTGCTGGGATATATTGAACGACATTACAAAGCTCCGTCTGGTCCAAACCTGGTATTGGGACGCAGGTCTCAACCAACTTTCGATATGTCTAGATGCCGTAGCCCCCATGCGCGATGTCAAGGACAATGTTGGAGATTTTAGGTATTCGGCTCCTTTGTTTTATCGTAGAACACGATAATGACCCCCTCCCCAAACCCATCAAACCAATCAAACCCACCAACCCATGCGCCTACCCATCCTACTAAGCTTTCTCCCCCTTTTACTCTCCGCACAATCTGCTTTTTTGAAAGACCCCGACATCGTTTGGGCCGCTGAGATTGAACAAGATTGGGTGCTAGATATCCCTTCTTTGGAAACAGAGTGGGAGGAGGGCATCACCACGCTCAAGCTCCTGCGTACGGAACAGAACGAGTCTTATTGGTCTAGTGCATATTTGGCCGATTTGGTGTTTCAAGCTGCTTTGGCCGGGAAGTTGCCCGTGTTCAAAGACGCTCACTGCAAGGTTCCAATGGATGCGAATGATGCTTATCCTCGCATGGATACCATTGTTACCTTCGACCCGGAAACCTACGAGGAAAAGGTATCGATAGTGTACTTCGAACCGGAGCCCCATTATGATATCAAGTTTTGGCGGCTCCGTCAAGTCCTGGCCTATCATAAAAAAAGTGCACGTTGGAGCACCACGGTGCAGAGTATTGCACCGATGATTCAAATTGAGAACCCGGAAGGCGACTCCATTGGTATTCGTCCCCTGTTTTGGTTTAGGCCGGATGACAAACGGCAAAAATTGAGTGCAAAAGGCATCGTTTGGGCCAAAGAAACCAGAAACAAACAATACAAAACCCAGGTTCCTACCGACCCAAAAACACTAGTCAAGGTGTCCGACGGTTTCCAGTTCCCGGTCCAACACCAGCTCAAGGCGTTTGAAACTGACTTCAAAACGCCATTTTACGGAACGGTTGACGAAAAACCTTTGTCGCAGAAAGACCGAACCTCCATGGTTGCGAAATCTGACACGGTTGTCACTTTCGACCCGGAAACCTATGAGGAAAAGGTAGTGGTCGTAAACAACGAAATCAACCCAAATGACATCCAGCAACTCCGCTTAGTACAAACCTGGTATTGGGATGAGCGCCGGGCGAGACTTTCCATTTGTTTAGATGCCGTTGGCCTATTGAAGGATGAATTTGACGACATCGGTAATTTCAAATTTTCCCGTCTATTGTTTTATCGGAAGCGGGACCGGTAATCCTTTCGAGCCATACGTTCAACTACCCAGCATTTTTTCCAACGCTTGCTCATCCGCTTCCTCAAAAACCGGCTTGTGGAAGCGGTGGAGTTTATTCAACATCTGTAAAAGACTGGTTTTCTCTTCTTCCGTCAGGTCGGCCACCACCGTGTCGGCCAATTTGTTGATACCGGTCTGCACCGATTCAAAGGCAGAACGCCCGGCGTCGGTGAGTTCTATAAGCTTGGAGCGTTTGTCGCTGGGGTGTTCCTGTTCTTGCAATAGCCCTTGTTTCAGTAGGCGTTTGAGCACTTCATTGCCGGAAGATTTCTCCAGGATACAACTGCGCATCACCTCGGTTTTTTTGAGTTGCAGGCTCGGATACAACGAAATCAGCACCCCCCAGTCGTCCGTGGAATAAATGACACTGTGGCGAAATACCCGTTTACTATAAAACTGTGCATACCGTGCCATGAAACTTAAGTACATGGCAATCAAGCCATTGACAGGAGGCCCAAAGGCACTAGGAGCAGTGGCCTCAGGCTTTCTTTGATTGCTGGTAATCAGCCAACTAACAAAATCCTCCTGGTCGAAGGTCTCGGTATTTCCCCCAGCGGATTCGTAGGCTTCCGCCAAGTCCAACATTTTCCGAATGAAATCGGTCTGCATTTTATGGTTTGATGTAATATTAATTTTTTCAAAAAAAGTTTGATTTCATACAAACAAAAAAGATGCCGGCTTGTTCAGTTCCGGCCTTTCGATTTGGGTGCCTTTATTTCATATTTCCCAAGACGCCTAGCGGAATATAAACAAAGGTCTTTCGCTTATCCTTAAAAAATATCATAAACCATGCGCATT
>JALHPW010000442.1:2958-4836 GCA_022842255.1 Saprospiraceae bacterium
TTTAGTCCTCTTTTTATCGTTTTTGGGAGTATCTCAAGCCCAAAACACGGGTTCGCTCACCGGAACAGTAAAAGATAAATTGACCCAAGAACCTCTGATTGGGGTCAGTATCAAACTAGAGGGTACCGAAATTGGTGCCGCTACCGACCTGGATGGTAATTTCCGGATTGCGGGTATACCTCCTAAGTCCTACAATGTGGTGGCCTCTTATGTGGGGTACGCAGCTCAAACAAAATTCAATGTCGTGATCACCACGGGCAACGCCAACCAGTTGAATTATGAACTTGAACCGGATGGAAAGGCGCTGGGGGAGGTCCTGGTTTCGGTGAACCGATCCGTCCGCATTGCCAACGCAGAAACCCCGCTTTCCATCCAAAACCTCTCGGTGGAGGAAATCAAAAGCAATCCGGGTGGCAACTTCGATATCAGCAGGGTAGTGCAGGCCTTGCCCGGTGTGGCCGGTGTGGCCGGTACAGGCGGCGGTTTTCGCAACGACCTCATTATTCGGGGCGGCGGACCCAGTGAAAACGTCTATTACCTGGATGGGGTCGAAATCCCGGTGCTGAACCACTTCACCACACAGGGCGCGGCAGGTGGTCCCGCCGGGATTCTAAACGTGTCGTTCATCGAAGATGCAACCTTGTCTTCCAGTGCCTTCAATGCCCGGTACGACAACGCGCTTTCCTCGGTGCTGCAATTCCGTCAGAGGGACGGCAACCCGGAGCGAATACAGGGTAATGTCCGGGTAGGTGCATCCGAAACAGCCCTGACACTGGAAGGACCTTTGGGCAAAAAAAATGGCAAAACGACCTTTCTGGCCTCTGCCCGGCGCTCCTATTTACAGCTGTTGTTTGAGGCCATTGGCCTGCCGATCCGCCCCGATTATTGGGATTTTCAGTACAAGGTGACGCATAAAATCAATGCCAAAACTACGTTTACAGCCCTTGGTGTGGGCGCAATCGACGATTTTTACTTTGAGGCACCCAAAGATGCCACACCAGAAAACCTATACATCTTGAGCGCCACGCCAGGCGTCAACCAATGGAATTATACCCAAGGGTTTGCACTTAAACGTTTGATCGACAACGGGTTTTGGAACCTGACCTTCAGCCGGAATATGTTCGACAACCAGCTGGACCAATTTACCGACAACAGCGATGGCCAGCAAAAGGACGAAGCCAAACGGATTCTCGGCCTCCAGAGCCAGGAGATTGAAAACAAGTTGCGGTTTGACTACAACCGATATGCAGGCGCCTGGAAATTCAGCGCTGGGGCCATGGCTCAGTACGTCAAGTACAACAACAATTCCTACACCCGTTTGCGCCCCGAAATCCGCGATTCTTTGGGCAACCTCGTCCAACCCGCAGCTGAAATTCGCTTCAACACTGCCATCGATTTTTTCAAATTTGGCTTGTTCGGCCAAATCAACCGCACGTTTTTGAACGAACGATTGGGCGTGTCGGCAGGTATCCGTGCCGATGGCAACAGCTTTACGGATGAGGGCGCGAATATGTTGAAAACCATTAGCCCGCGCTTGAGCGTGAGTTACGCGCTGGCCTCGAAGTGGAAGTTAAACGCTTCAGTGGGCCGCTATTTTAAAACACCGCTTTACACGGTATTGGGTTACCGCGACAATGCGGGCACTTTGGTCAATCAGGACCAGCCATACCTTCAAAGCGACCACTATGTAGCCGGATTGGAGTATTTGCCCAGCAAGGTACTGCGCTTGACGCTGGAGGGTTTTTACAAACAATATGCGGATTACCCCGTGAGTGCTTTCAGTGGTATTTCCCTTGCCAATCAAGGCGGCGGGTTTGGTATTTTGGGCAATGAAGAAGTGCTGGCTGTGGGAGAAGGCGAGGCGTATGGCATGGAACT
>JALHPW010000443.1 GCA_022842255.1 Saprospiraceae bacterium
TTTATCAACTTTTTAGGATTTGTAGGCATCCAGATTTCCGGTGAAATTCCGGTTACCATTTCCAGAAGCTGGCATATTATGTTATCGCTGTACTGGATATCTACCTGTTGGATTGCCTCATCCATTTTTATCCTTCCCATTTTAGCAAAACAGGAAATCCCAGGACAACTAAAACTGGTCAACACACTGTTTTGGATGTTGTTCCTACTCGTTGGTGGTTCTCTTACTGGTATGGTGCTAGGCCCGCTCGGCTTACTTGGCGAATGGTGGTACCTGTTGGGGCATCAAGGTTGGGAATATGTTGACTTTGGGAAATTGTATCAGGGGTTGCTCATGGCGATTTTTGTACTATGGGGAGTAATAGTTTATCGTGGTTTGCGCCCCACCTTTATGAAGGAAGAAACCTGGACACTGCCTAAATGGATTATGTATTCGGTTATCGGCATTCCATTATTGTTTCTGAGTGGGTTTGTAGCCACCCCCAAAACTAATTTTGTGATTGCAGATTTTTGGCGCTGGATGGTAATTCATATGTGGGTAGAGGCGTTTTTTGAAGTGTTTATTACCGTTATCGTCAGTTACCTGCTTGTTTTAATGGGATTGGTGAGCCGTCAGGCGGCCGTTCGGGTGGTGTATTTTGCAACTCTATTGTTCTTAGGCACCGGATTACTGGGCATTTCCCACAACTTCTACTGGAATGCCAAACCGGTGGCTACTATGGCATTGGGAAGTATTTTCTCTACCCTGCAGTTTATCCCTTTGATTTTGCTTACCGTGGAAGCTTGGCGATTCAAAAACATGCCCAAAATAGCTGTGGGTGATATAGCACAAAAAGACTTGGGCTCGGATTTTGCTTTCCCGGAGGTTTTTCTATTCCTAGTGGCCGTTAATTTTTGGAATTTCTTTGGTGCCGGTGTGATGGGCATCATCGTGAATTTGCCCATTATGAACTATTTCGAACACGGTACTTATCTGACCATCAACCATGCTCATGCGGCATTGATGGGCGTATATGGCAATGTCTCGCTTGCGGCCTTGCTATTTGCCTCTAAAATGGTGCTTAAAGCCGATTGCTGGAACGCCAAATCAATCCGCGTTGTATTTTGGTCTATCAACGCCGGTTTGATGTTGATGGTAATACTGGATTTGTTCCCTGCTGGTGTAGTTCAGTTTAAAGCTGTGGTAGAAAAGGGTCTTTGGTATGGACGTTCAGCAGAATTTATACAGGGTGGGACATTTGAAACCCTGACCTGGCTGAGAGGTATCGGTGCCATGCTGTTTTTCGTGGGAGGAACCATTCCACTGGCCTGGTTTATGGTTACACGCACGCGTGCACTAAAGGCAGCCGGAAAAAATCCAAACATAGAATCGTTAGGTTAGGACAAGGAACACCTGAAGTAGGTGTCGCTCATTCCTGAACTGTGTATATTTGCCCAAAATACCGGAAAACAAACATGCGTGTTATCTCAAAATCTGGAGAATATGGGCTTCGCGCCCTACTTCACATGGCTTCAAATCAGGACAATAAAGGATTTTTCAACATTAGGGAAATGTCGGAAGGGCTGGATATCTCCTTTCATTTTTTGACTAAAATCCTGCAAGTACTCACTCAAAAGGGTATTTTGCAATCTTATAAAGGTCCCAATGGCGGGGTTGGGTTTTTAAAAAAAACAGAAGAAATCACGCTGGCAGACCTCGTTCGGGCACTGGAAGGCGATGATTTTTTCGACAAATGTTTGCTCGGGCTACCTGGTTGTGGGGACCGTCAGCCTTGCCCTATGCATGCCTACTGGATGGGCATACGAAACAACCTGAAATCCGAATTTGAAACGACTTCCTTGGCTGATTTGGGGGAAAATACCAGATTACAACACCTTAGGTTGATTCCCTGATATTTTTCGTTTAATTCATACAAAATACTCCTAAATCCGCAAACTGCATTTTCCATCATTAATCCACTTTTCTAAACAAAATGTCATGAAATATTTTACAACACTTCGATTTCTCTTTTTTGCCTTCATTCTTTTATCACTTTTTGCAAGTTCCTGCAAAACGGATTCCCCCTCGCAAAGCGTTTCACCACCTGCAGAGTCCTTTGACTATACGGTATTCAAATCCTGGACCGATAAATTCCTGGAACTGGATCGATATGCCAAAGGCAATCGCCCGGGCACAGGCCCACGGGCATTAGCCTACCTCGGACTTTCGGCCTATGAATCTGTTGTGGCCGGAATGCCAGACAACAACTCGCTGGCAGTTACTCAATATGGCCTGGATATGCCCAAAGCTGACCCTGCTCTTGAATACTATTGGCCGGCATGTGTGAATGAATCCTATGCTTTCCTGATGAAGAAATTCTTTTTTCAGATGGGAACGGAATATGCGTCTTTATATCAAGGGATTGACCAGCTGAGAGATTTACAACATGACCAATATAAAACGCAAACTACTCCGGAGGTGCTGGCTCGTTCCGAAGCATTCGGCAAAGCGGTGGCCGAAGCAATTTATCAGTGGGAACAGCAGGATGTTGCTGGTCACAATGCCTTTTTAACGCCGCAACCCGCTGATTATCAACCACCTGCCGGGCTAGGACTTTGGCAACCGACATGGCCAGACTTTAGCGCAGCAGTATTCCCCTATTGGGGGGAAGTACGAAGGTTTGCTATGCGCGAAACAGACTTGTTAGCCAAGGCACCGGCACCGTACGACGAAAGCCCGCTTTCCAGTTTTTATGGTCAGGCAATAGAAACCTATCAAACTGTCAACAACATCGTTGCCAATGCCCCGGGTGCTTATGAAGCCAAATGGAAGGCCGAATTCTGGAGTGACGACATCTTGGGGTTAACTTTTGGCCCTCCACCCCGCCTGGCAGCCATCGCCAATCAGGTAGTAGAAAAAGAGAACCTCAATCTGGCAGGGTGTGCCGAGTTGTATGCTAAACTTGGTATGGCCATGAGCGATGCCGGAGTATCCATCTGGAAGTCCAAATACCACTATAATGTGGAACGTCCTATCAGTTACATACGCCGTGTGGTAGCACAGCAATACCCGGAGGCCGCCACCTGGCAGACCCTCCTGAACAACCCAATATCCGGTACAAACGGCATTACGCCCGCTTTTCCAGCATATCCTTCCGGCCACTCCGGATTTGGCGGCGCTGGAGGGAAAATTTTATCTGCTTTCTTTGAGTATAACGCAGAACATCCAGGCGGATACACTTTTACCGATTTGTGTCACCAAGGTCGAACAGAATTTCTAGGCACACCGCGAACCTTTTCCTCTTTTTCAGAAATGGCCAATGAAGATGCGTATTCCAGGATTCCGCTTGGGGTGCATTTTCGAATGGACTGTGAGGAGGGCTTGCGTTTAGGGGAGCTAGCGGCACACAGGGTGCTGGAATTGCCGTGGAAAAAATAGATAAAATAGTGAATGTATTTGAGTGGAATTCAATTTTTGTAGGCTTTGAAGAACTTGGTGGGTGACAGCAATGTTGCCCACCATTTTTTTCATTTTTGCTATGCCGTCAGCAGCTGGACCACTATATTTGCTCATAAACAAAGACTTAGATGCTGACCCATTCCCAACCCGTTGCTCCTTCAGACCTTTCTCCCGAAAAACAGGTTTTTTCCCACGCAGAAGTACTCGCCGCAGCTACTGATTACTTTGATGGTGACACCCTTGCAGCCGGGGTTTGGTTAAACAAGTATGCCTTGAATGACTATTTTGCGCGGATTTATGAACAAAACCCTGGAGAAATGCACCGCCGCATTGCAGCCGAAATTCTGCGAATAGAAAACAAATATCCCGAACCACTTTCCGAAGCAGAAATATTCCAACTGCTCAACCGGTTCAAATACCTGGTGCCACAAGGCAGCCCAATGGCCGGCATCGGCAATCCATTTCAGGTTGTCTCTCTTTCCAACTGCTTCGTGATTGGGGTGGACGGCAGTGCCGACTCTTATGGCGGCATCATGAAAATTGACGAGGAGCAAGTGCAATTGATGAAGCGGCGTGGTGGCGTAGGGCATGACCTCTCTCATCTGCGCCCAAGTGGTATGCCGGTGATGAACAGCGCGCTGACCAGCACCGGCATCCTGCCATTTATGGAACGCTATTCCAACTCCACCCGCGAGGTTGCTCAGGATGGCAGGCGCGGAGCACTCATGCTCACCCTTTCGGTGCGGCATCCGGACGCCGGATTATTCGTGGATGCCAAACTGGATCATACCAAGGTTACGGGAGCCAATATTTCCCTAAGGCTCGATGATGCCTTCATGAAGGCCGCTGTGAGTGGTGAGCTTTATCGCCAACAATTCCCGGTAACCAGCATGAACCCTGCCTTTGAAACCTGCATCGATGCGGCACTGTTGTGGAAAAAAATTGTACACAATGCCTGGAAAAGCGCTGAACCTGGTGTTTTATTCTGGGATACGGTTGAACGAGAATCAGTGCCGGATTGCTATGCCGATCTCGGTTTTCGCACCATATCCACCAATCCATGCGGTGAAATTCCGCTTTGCCCCTATGATAGCTGCCGACTTTTGGCCATCAACCTGCTGAGTTACGTGGAGCAACCCTACACCGTCCAGGCCCGATTCAATGACGAATTGTTCCAGCAACATGCCCAATTTGCCCAACGGGTAATGGACGATATTATAGACCTGGAATTGGAGAAAATAGAAGCCATTTTGGAAAAAATTGACCACGATCCAGAAAATTCTGAGATCAAACAAACCGAGCGACAACTCTGGCTGAAAATACAGGAAAAATGTATCGTGGGTAGGCGCACCGGTATAGGAATCACCGCAGAAGGCGATATGCTTGCGGC
>JALHPW010000444.1 GCA_022842255.1 Saprospiraceae bacterium
AAGACGAACACCTCTGGCGTTTCCTGTTCCTTCTCCACCGGGATCGGCTGCTGCCACACGGCTCCGAAAGTTACCTAGAACACTACCATCGCCAACGCCTCGAACAGGAACAGACCATATCGCTCGATTTTTACAAAGAATTCAAAGACCTCCGCCAACGGCTTTTTCAACATCTAAAAGTCCAAAACCCTGAACTACCCGAACTACTCCTATTCGAGAAAACGCAAAAACTCCTCGACCGACTCATCTTTGTCTTTTTCTGCGAAGACAAGGGCTTGCTCCCCCATGACATGACGCGCAAAGTGCGCCAAGCTGCCAATGCCAGCCTAGACCCTGCAGAAGGCCAGGGCCTCTGGGCGCAACTCAAAAGCCTGTTCCGGTCCATTGACAAAGGAAACCCGCATCAAAACATCAATCGTTACAATGGTGGCCTTTTCGCCCACGACCCTGCACTCGACGAACTCCGGCTACATGACAGCATGGCCGAAGTACTGCTCCGTCTCTCAAAATTCGATTTCGACTCCGACCTCAACGTCAACATACTCGGACATATATTCGAGCAAAGCATCAGTGATATTGAGGAAACCAAGGCCGAAATAGCCGGTATCGCCACAGAGAAAAAACAGGGCAAGCGCAAGAAAGACGGCATTTTCTACACGCCCGAATACATCACCCGCTACATCGTGCGCGAAGCCGTGGGCGGTTGGCTCGACGAGCGCAAACGCGCACTCGGATTCGACAGCCTGCCCGAACTCTCCGATGCCGATGTGCGCAGCGTGAAAAGACTCCAAAATGGCCCGCGCAAGGGATTTGTGGAAGGAAACGCCGCCGTCGAAAAACACCGCGCCGCCTGGACGGCCTACCGGGAAGTGCTCGCCGACATCAAAGTGCTCGACCCGGCTTGCGGCTCTGGGGCTTTCCTGATTCAGGTATTCGACTATCTCAGCGCCGAAGGCGAGCGCGTTAACGACGAACTGGCCCGACTCTCGCTTGGCCAACGCGGCACTGACGACCTGAATCGCAACATCCTGACAAACAACATTTTCGGTGTGGACATCAACCGAGAAAGTGTGGAAATAACCAAACTCGCCCTCTGGCTCAAAACCGCCAACAACCACAGCGAACTCAATGCCCTCGACCAAAACATCCGTTGCGGAAACTCGCTCATTGATGACCCTTCTGTAGCCGGAGACCTGGCCTTTGACTGGAGAACTGAGTTCACCGAAATTTTTGAAAAGAAAGGCGGGTTTGACGTAGTGATAGGGAACCCGCCTTATGTCCGGCCAAGGTTTATGTCAGAATCAGAGGTAAAATTCTTAAAGGAAACATATTCAAGTACCGAAAACCAAATAGACCTTTATCAAATCTTCATAGAAAGAGGCATTTTGCTATCCAAAGCGACTGGATTATTTTCATTCATTGTACCAAATGCTTTTTTGGCCAATGAAAATTCTATGCTTCTGAGACGAATCATTCTCTCAAATTTTAAAATCCGGTCCATTTGTGATTGTCGCGAACAAGTTTTTGCAGATGCCGATGTTGACTCTTTGATTTTTATTTTTGAAAATGCAAAGCAAGGTGACCAAGCTAGCGACTATTTTGAATTGCTTTCCAACGAGATTGTTTTTAAAAATAAATTCTACCCGCTTGATTTTCATCATACTAAAAACAACAACTTTATTGTAACCCTCAGTGAAAAAGCAAAGGACATTTTCGGCAAAGTGAAAAGCCAATCGAAACCCCTTTCAGACTTTTTTGATGTTATCACAGGAATAAAAGAGTATCAAGTTGGCAAAGGAACCCCCCCACAAACACAGACTGACCGTGATAACTCGGTTTTTAATTCAAATACACAAAGGGATAGTACATTCCAAAAGGAACTACGTGGTAAGAATATCAAACGCTACCACATCGAATGGTCAGGTGAATACCTGAGCTACGGTCCATGGATTGCAGAACCAAGAGATAAATCTTTTTTTGAGGGTGAAAAGTTGTTAATCCGACAAATCCCGGGGAGACAAAATCTAATCGTTGGAATTACCGCAGATGATTACATTGTAGATCAAACCGCGTTTATTGCAAAAAAGAAAGCTCAAACAATAGTTGACTCCAACTATTGTTTGAGCCTTTTGAATTCCAAACTTATGTTTTGGTATTTCAGAAACGAGAACAATGAATTTGATGAGTTATTTCCTAAAATTAAAGCAAAAGAATTCAAGTCATTGCCCATCAAAGAAATCCCTGTCGCCGACCAAACCCCCTTCATTGCCGCCGCCAATCAAATGCTCACCCTCCACGACGAGCTCCATATCCACAAAAAACGCTTCCTCACGTTAGTGAAGGCCGAACTTAGCATCGCTAC
Source organism: Saprospiraceae bacterium (assembly GCA_022842255.1). Taxonomy (GTDB): domain Bacteria; phylum Bacteroidota; class Bacteroidia; order Chitinophagales; family Saprospiraceae; genus M3007. Next base: position 2,363 of record JALHPW010000444.1, read on the forward strand.
GCTGAGCCGTAACCTCGACAACTGGGAGTCGCTTGATTTCAAAGGTTTCGCGGCCGAACTCGCCAAGCAAAAAGTCACGCTCAGCCTTGCGCAAAAATCCGAATGGCTCACGCACTTCGAGCAGGAGCGCGCGCGCGTACTGGCCTTGCAAGAACAAATCCGCGCCACAGATAGCCGGATTGACGAAATGGTGTTTGATCTCTACGGCCTCACGCCGGAAGAGCGGGCATTGGTATTGAGCGGGTGAAGTAATCGTAAGCCTGTAGCAGCGCACTTTGTCAAATGGCTGGGCTAGACTGTGGCCGTGGCTACTATTTTGACGATGATGGCAAATCGGGGGGCTTGATTTTTTCAAAAAGTCATTGTAACTTCGTAGTAACAAGGTTGAAATCTTCAGCGGCCAAACTTTTTTTCAAAAATTTACCTCAAAATGTTTTGACAAAAAACATTTTGTTTATTTTTGTGCCTCGAATTTTTCAATAACCAGTTTTAAATACAATACAAAATCTTGAAAACCAAGGCAAAGCCCCAAGCGATAGTAAACCAATCTAACAGTCACCACTCAACCAACAACAGCATGGCAGACGATAAAGCAGAACGCCTTAAAACCCTCCAAAGCACCATTGACCGCCTCGACAAAACCTACGGTCGTGGCACCATCATGCGCCTCGGCGACAAACAAGCCGTTGAGGTAGAATCTATTTCCACTGGCTCCCTCGGTCTCGACATCGCCCTGGGCTGCAACGGACTTCCCAAAGGCCGTATCATCGAAATATATGGCCCTGAATCCTCAGGTAAAACCACCCTTGCCATCCACGCCATCGCCGAATGTCAGAAAAAAGGTGGTATTGCGGCCATCGTGGATGCTGAACACGCGTTCGACCGCTTTTATGCCGAAGCCTTGGGTGTGGACGTCAACAACCTCCTTTTCAGCCAGCCTGACAACGGCGAACAAGCCCTTGAAATCGCCGAAAACCTGATTCGCTCCGGTGCGGTGGATATACTCGTCATTGACTCGGTGGCAGCCCTTGTGCCACGTTCGGAGATTGAAGGTGAAATGGGCGACTCCAAAATGGGTCTCCAAGCACGCCTCATGAGCCAGGCCATGCGCAAACTGACAGCCAACATTGGTCGTACAGGTTGCTGCTGCATATTTATCAACCAATTGCGCGAAAAAATCGGGGTCATGTTCGGCAATCCCGAAACCACCACCGGTGGTAATGCCTTGAAATTCTATGCCTCCGTGCGCCTTGATATCCGGAAGAGCGGTGCAGCCATGAAAGACAAAGACGGCAATGTCGTCGGCAATCAGGTAAAAGTAAAGGTCGTGAAAAACAAACTCGCGCCTCCGTTCCGGGTGGCACAGTTCGACATCGTGTTTGGGGAAGGTATCTCCAAAGCCGGTGAAATCATTGACCTGGGTTCTGAATACGATATCATCCAAAAAAGCGGCGCTTGGTATGCCTACAACGGTGCAAAAATCGCTCAAGGCCGAGATGCTGCGAAGCAGTTCTTGCTCGACAACCCGGAGCAAGCCGCTGAAATGGAACAAAAAATCAAGGAAAAAATCGCTGCTGGCGCAGCTACCAAACCTGCCGCTGCCTCTAAATTCGTAGATGACGAGGACGACAGCGAAGATTAATTCAAAGACGGTTGTCGCATTGGGTTGATTAGGGTTTATAAAGTTGATGAAGATTATTTTGTACCCGAAAAAGCAGATGATTCCTGCTTGTTGAGTCCAATTATCAACCTTCATCAACTTTATAAACCCTAATCAACCCAATACGGCAGCCTCACTTTGTTTTGAAAACCAACCAACCAACCTTTGAAAACTATTCCCATGCAAGAAAAACTAACGAAACTGCTTGAAATCCTTTTATCCCCTGCCTACGAAGAAGCCGTCACCTTTCTATTGGTGATGCACCATACCCAGCCAGCTTTTAAAGCAGCCTGTGTGCCATTGGCCAACGACCCTTTTATTGAATTGGCCAAAGAGAGTATTGGCAAGGCCGTGTTCAAAAATTCTAAACCTAAATTCGGCGGACAAGAATTCATGGAGTATCCAGCCGCTGGCTTGGTACACGGCGCCATGATTTTAGAAAGCTGCAATGTGGTCTTGCTCTTCTTTCGGGAACAGGCCATCGGGGTTGCCGCCATTTACCGCCCTGCTGGGAAGTGTGAATATCTGCGAATCACAAAATTGGCTGAGGACGATAAGGCTTTTGCTACCGGGGCTTTTGTGCCAAACGATGGCAGTGTGAACTGAAGTCTACTTTCTGCCCAATTCTACACCCGGTAATACAACTTCTGCCCGACCTTTGCCGCCATGGCAAACTTCAACCCTTTTTCATCCCCTATCCTCATCGCACTCAGCAGTGCCTTGGTTTTTATCGCCGCACATGATAACAGGCCATTCGCCAACCTATCGCAA
>JALHPW010000445.1 GCA_022842255.1 Saprospiraceae bacterium
TATATTCGCCTCTCCGCGCCATATTTGCAAAGCGAAATCCTCCCCATCTTTCAAAAAATCCTCTAAATCAAGTTCACACCCATGTCAGAACTAGCCTTAAAACTTATCCGCGATAACATTGAAAAGACCATCGTCCCAATCATGTAATCATCATTCGTCAATCAAAAAAACGCTGCTTTTCTTAAGATTTTCATTTCGATCTTTATGTGTTTACTCCCTCCATCCGTTCCTGCCTGCCATTCGTCGTTAAATTCCATGTTTCCACCCCCAAACCCTTGCGCAACTCGATTTGATTTGATTACTTTTGCTATCAAAATAATATCAAATCAAATTCAATCGTCACCATGGAAAAAACAATCAAACCAACTTCTGGCTGGGCTATGTTGCTGGTAATCACTCTACTAACTGTAGCAGGCATCTATTTCTTGATTACCAAGCATTTTATACTCGGAGGTATCTCGCTTGTTGTTGCCTACCTCTTCATCGCGCCGGGTTTTATTGCCATTGAGCCCAACAGTAGTCGCGTGCTGACCCTTTTTGGCTCCTACATCGGTAGCATTAAGGAGAGTGGTTTTTTCTTCACCAACCCGTTCTATTCCAAACAGAAGGTCTCGCTTCGAGCCGTCACGCTCGACGTGCCTTCTATTAAAGTGAACGACAAACAGGGCAATCCCATCATGATCGGTGGGGTGGTTACCTACCGGGTGCAGGACACCTTCAAGGCTGCTTTTGCGGTAGAAAACTACCCTGAATTTGTAAAAATCCAAAGCGAAACGGCCCTTCGCAAACTTGCCGGGATGTACAGTTACGACAATTGGGAGGACGAAGCGGCCAGTATCACGCTGCGTTCCAGTTTTGATGAAGTAAACCACCAACTAGCACACGAGGTTGGGGAGCGACTTCAAATCGCGGGCGTCGAAATCATCGAAGCGCGGATCAACAACCTGGCTTACGCCACCGAAATCGCCCAAGCCATGCTCCAACGGCAACAGGCTACGGCCATCGTTTCTGCACGGAGCAAGATTGTGGAAGGCGCCGTGGGCATGGTTGAAATGGCCCTCGAACAACTCTCCCGCAAAAACATCATCGAACTCGACGAGGAGAAAAAGGCCGCGATGGTCAGTAATCTGCTGGTCGTGCTTTGCGGCGACCGCAATGCCCAGCCGGTGTTGAATACGGGGACTTTACATCAATACTGGGGCTAGGGGAATGAGAAACTATTGGGAGGCTGGTTTGTAGATTTTTGAAAAATCCATAAACCAGCCTCCCAATAGTTTCTCATTTACAAGAGCAGGACTACGATTTGTGCACTTTTTAAACTGTAAATGCTTTCAAGCGGTGAGATGGAGGAAGGTTTTTTGAGAAAAATCTTCCTCCATCTCACCGCTTGAAAGCATTCCCAAACAATTATGGCTGCAAAAAAATCATTCGTACTTCGCATGGACGAGGCCACGTACGCCGCACTGGAGAAGTGGGCCGCCGATGAGTTCCGCAGTGTGAATGGGCAACTGGAATGGCTCATCGACAAGATGTTGCGGGAGGCTGGCCGTTCACCGAAAGAACGAAAAAACGATTCCTTTAAAAAAGATACATCTGAGACATGAAATTAAAAGCCATCGAATTCCCGTACAAACTTGGCAAGCAGAACGTCATCGAAATCCCGGAGGATTACCATGCCGAATTGCGCACCATCCCCAACCTGCGCGTCATCCTGCTGTATGACGAAGAACCTCCGGTGACCGATTATGAGTTGGAAGCGTTCGAGCGGTTTTTAGAGGAAGACAAGATCAATCCAATGCCCATTGAGGGGAAATAAGTGCATAGTTTTCGCGGAGTCTCCGTTTCTTTGCCCACTTTTTCACGCAAAAACTCACTCGCACCTTGAAAAAAGGATATTTGGCAGCACTGCTCGTTTTGGTTGTGCTCATTATTGATCAAGCTTCGAAATTTTACATCAAAACCAATTTCGAATACAACGAAGACGTGTTGATGTTCGGTCAGGAATGGGCACGCCTGCATTTCGTGGAGAACGAAGGCATGGCCTTTGGCATCACCTTCGGCTGGGAGTACGGCAAACTGCTGCTCAGCCTGTTCCGCATCCTGATGGTAGTGGGTCTCATTTGGTACACCCGGTTGCTGCTGGAAGCCAAGGCGCCCACGGGTTTCATCATGAGCATTGGCCTAATCACTGCTGGTGCTTTGGGCAATATCATTGACAGCACTTTTTACGCGATGATTTTCACGGATTCTACCCACCATATTGCACAGTTGGTGCCTTGGGGGACCGGCTACGGACACACCAATGAAATGCCAATGGGCGGGTTTATGCACGGTAAAGTGGTGGATATGCTCTATTTCCCCATCAAATACATTGAAATGCCCGAATGGCTCGGCGGAGAAACCTGGCTTTTCTTCAGTCCGATTTTCAATGTGGCGGATGCGGCCATTACCTCTGGGGTGTTGAGCATTCTTTTGTTCCAGCGCCGCTTCTTCCGTGATGGTTTTGTGGAACAAAAACCAGATACCCAAGCAGAAATCGTGGCCGAAATAGACCGTTTGCCAGAAAATGAACCGGAAATTGAAAATGATGAAATCGTTGTAGATAAAACGGAAGAGCCAAACACAGATCACCCAACCAGTCCCGACAATGAAGTTGGGCGACCGCTTTTGTAAGTTACCCACTGCTAACTTTCCGAAAGTTTCAAACTTTCGGAAAGTTCACTCACTCGCAGTCTCGCTGCCGCAAAGCCTCATACAAAACAATCCCAGCGGCCACGCTCACATTGTAGGAATCAAAGTCCGTGGCTTGTGGGATTTTGACCACGGCATCGGCCATTTTTAGCAGTTTTGGATGAACCCCTTCCCCTTCCGAGCCCATCAATATGGCGGTAGGAACGCTCAAATCCGCCTTGTAAAGCGGGATGCTTCGATTGCTTAACGCCGTTGCAACTACCTGAACCCCACATTCTTGCAACCATTCCACGGTACTGAAAAGACTGCGCACCCGGCACACCCGCATACGCGCCAAAGCCCCTGCGGAAGCTTTCATGGCTTCTTCGTTGGCAAGTGCTGAACCGGATTGCGGAACGACGACCGCATGCGCCCCAGCGCATTCCGCCGAGCGACAAATGGCCCCGAAGTTGCGCACATCGGTCACTCCATCGAGCAGGACGAGTAGGGGTGTTTGACCTTGTTCAAATACAAAAGGCAGCACATCCTCCAGGTTTTGAAATTCCACGAGGGCAAGGTGCGCAATCACGCCTTGATGCTGGCCGCGCACCATTTTGTTCAGCTTTTCGCGCGGTACTACCTGAAGCGGAATGCCATACTCCTTTGTTAGGTGTCGGATTTCCTTTTCCATGTCGCCGCGTTCGCCTTGCTGGAAAAAGACCTTTTCCACCGGCTTGCCTGCACGAATCGCCTCTGTGACCGGATGATGGCCATATATTAGGTTGGTGTCTGCCATGTTGATTTTTGACTGTTGGCCGTTGACCGTTGACTATTGACCGTTGGCCATGAACCGTAAACCGTGTACCGTAAATCGTGTACCGTATACCGTGTACCGCCGTTTGCCCGGCAAAATTAATTTATTCCAAGCAGGGAAAGTTTAGAAAAGCATCGTTAACTTTGCCCGACAAAGTATTTTGAAATGAGCGACTCCCAACAACATCTCGAACACCTTGCTGAAATGCGCTCGCTGATGGAGCGCAGCACCCGTTTTTTAAGCCTAAGCGGACTTTCGGGGGTATGGGCGGGTGCCTGCGCCTTGCTGGGTGCTTTTTTTCACCGCTACTACACAGAGCCGCTGTATTTGGGCAGGTACACGGATGTTTATGTGGAAAAGGCCGAACGTATTTCGTCCCTCAACTTTGAAATCATGTTGGTGGCCACCGCATTGGCAATCCTGCTATCGGCCCTTGCCGGAGGCTGGTTCTTTACGGCCCGAAAGGCCCGGCAGCGCGGGGAACGGGTGTGGGATGCCAGTTCGCGGCGATTGTTGTGGGCCTTAATGGTACCGCTTGCCACGGGCGGCGTGTTTTGCCTGGCTTTGCTTTATTGGGGGTTAGTAGGACTTTTGGCCCCTGCCACCCTGGTTTTTTATGGGCTGGCATTGGTCAATGGCAGCAAATACACCCTTCGGGATGTGGCTTCTCTCGGATTGTTGGAAATAGCGCTCGGTCTGGCAGGCATGTTTTCCCCAGGTTATGGCTTGGAACTTTGGGCCATCGGTTTTGGCGTTTTACACATACTTTACGGTGCCTGGATGTACTATAAATATGACGGTGCCCGGTAAACCGTCCACCGTCCACCCTAATGAAAGATATTTTAACACAACTCAATCCTGTTTTTGACCACCGCAACCGGCTGGGCATCATGTCCATCCTGTCGGTGAACGACTGGGTGGATTACGGCACACTCAAAGAACTGCTCAACCTGACCGATGGCAACCTGGCCAGCCACATGAAACCCCTCGAAGCGGCTGAATATGTGGAGTTCCGCAAGCAATTCGTGGGCCGCCGCCCACAGACCACCTACGCAGCCACCGAAAAAGGGAAACTGGCCTTTAAGGCGCATCTGGATGGCCTGGAGGCCATGTTGAAAATCGGTAAGGACAATGAAAAATAACGTATTAATGCGTTGATATTGGGATATTGGGATATTATTTTGATATCCCAATATCCCAATATCCCAATATCCCAATATCCCAATATCCCAATATCCCAATATCCCAATATCCCAATATCCCAATATCCCAATATCCCAATA
>JALHPW010000446.1:0-4324 GCA_022842255.1 Saprospiraceae bacterium
TTGTAGTTGATGAGGATTTCCTCACCTGCCGGGATTGGTTTTATGCAATAAAAGTCAATGGTTTGTGCCTCGAAATCCATGCCATATTCGGCATTGGGGTGATAGGAATGGTTGTACAGGGAGCCATAGCCCAGGCAAAAGGCAAACCATTCCCCCTGCTCCCCCCAATCGAAGTAGTAGTCATCGAGTACGGTTTTGCGCACATCGGCCAGTTCTTCCTTGGGGAACAGGATAATGGGGCAAACCTCTATAACCTCTCCTTCCTCAATGTCGCGGCCAGCGAAAACGCCCTTACCGTGTATTTCAGAATAGGCAACGAAAATGGGCGCTTGTTGTAATGACATGAGAATGGGTTAGGCGGCTTTTGCGGCTGATTTCTCTGCTGTTTCTGCCCGTTTTTGCTTCTTTTCGGCATATGCCACGGCCGCTTCGCGTACCCAAGCTCCTTCTTCCCAGGCTTTGCGGCGGGTTTCGAGCCGCTCCCGGTTGCAGGGGCCATTGCCCTTCACCACGTTCCAGAATTCATCCCAATCAATGGCCCCAAAATCATAATGTCCACGCTCGGCATTCCATTTCAGGTCCTTGTCTGGGTGCTCGAGCCCGAGTACCTTGATTTGTTCGGCCACCATATCCACAAAACGCTGGCGGAGTTCGTCGTTGCTGAATCGTTTGATTTTCCAGCGCATGCTTTGTTCGCTGTGTGTGGACTCACCATCTGAAGGCCCAAACATCATCACGGATGGCCAATACCAGCGGTTGATGGCGTCTTGGGCCATGGCGCGTTGCTCGGGAGAGCCATTGGCGAGGGTGAGCAGCACCTCAAACCCTTGGCGCTGGTGAAAACTTTCCTCCTTGCACACCCGCACCATGGCGCGGGCATACGGACCATAGGAGCAGCGACAAATAGGAATCTGGTTCAAAATCGCAGCACCGTCCACCAGCCAACCAATGGCGCCCACATCGGCCCAAGAACTGGATGGATAGTTGAAAATGGAGGAATACTTGGCTTTGCCAGAATGCAGCTCATCGTACATCTCATCGCGGCCCATCCCGAGGGTTTCGGCGGCGGCATAGAGATAAAGGCCGTGACCGGCTTCATCCTGGACCTTTGCCAACAGGATTTGTTTGCGTTTGAGGGATGGAGCACGGGTAATCCAAACGCCTTCTGGCAGCATTCCAACTATTTCAGAATGAGCATGTTGGCTGATTTGGCGCAGGAGTGTCTTGCGATAAGAGTCAGGCATCCAGTCTTTCGGCTCGATGCGGATATCTGCGTCAATCTTGGATTGAAACTGCTCTTCGAGTGATACTTTGACGGCGGTTTGATCGCTGGTTGCCATGCTTAATTGTTTGAATTTATACTCTGATTAAAGTGATTTTGACGATTTGAGTGATGCAAGCACCTGATTTTAAACTGATTACATGCACTCAGTGTTCAAAACCACTCTGCGTTGGCTATATTGGGTTTGGGGCTTGCTTTGAGTTTTTACCTGGAAATGAGGTTTTCAAAATCGGTGGCAAAGGTAGTTTCACTAATCAGCAAAAGGGAAAGTTTGCGAAATGAATTTTGCTTCTAAACGGTCATTTGCCGGCTTTGTTTAAGGTTTTTATTTTTAGGTAAAAGCCGCGTCGAAGCAACCTGTAACGTTTCAGAGGCATCCAAACCGCGCAACATTTTGCGCTTTTAAGTTTTGAATGACACATTTTTCGGTATAAATCACCCATCATTATTTACCTTTGCGCCCTTATGAGAAAAACGTTCGGCTGGCCGCTGCTACTTGCCCTTGTATTTTTAGCAAGTTCCTGCAAAAGCAACTTTGAAAAAACCCGCACAAGCGGCAATGCAGAGTTGATCCTCAACACGGCCTTCAAATACTACGAAAAGAAAAACTACCAGCGTGCATTGACGCTCTTTGAATTGGTTATCAATACATTGCGTGGCGATTCGCGGGCAGAAAAGGCATACTATGAGTACGCCCAATGTCACTATCACACCAAACAGTATCTGCTGGCTGCGTTCTATTTCAAGAACTTCTCCAACACGTTTACGAATTCCCCGCTGAGGGAGGATGCCGCCTATATGTCGGCTTACTCTAACTATCAGCTTGCACCTTCGTTTCGTTTGGACCAAAGTGCTTCCGAGTCGGCTATTGAGGAGTTTCAGGTTTTTGTCAACTTATTTCCGACTTCCAGCAAGGTAGCGCAATGCAACCAGTTGATTGACGAACTCCGGCGCAAACTCGAACAAAAAGCTTTTGCGGAAGGCCAATTGTATTACGACCTGCGGCAGTATCAATCGGCGGTCATATCTTTTGATAACCTGCTCCGTGACTATCCGGAAAGCCCGGACGTGGAACGCGTGCGCTATTTGATTGCCAAAGCCAGTTTTTTATTGGCTGAAAACTCAGTGGTAGAAAAAAAGGCCGAACGATATGGCGAATCAGTAACCCGTTGCACCGATTTCTTGGAGAAGTACCCCTCCGGGAAATACGCAAAAGAAATCAAAACTATCCGAAAGGAAGCCGAAATCGGTCAAAAAGTCGTTCGGAAAAAGCTTAAAAACACATAATTCAGTAGACGGTACACGGTAGACGGTACACGGTAGACGGACAAACCGTGAACCGTGAACCGTGAACCGGTTACCGTGAACCATCAACCGTCAACCGTTTAACAAAATGAGTGATATCAAAACCAAGGCCCAAGGCCTCGATGCCAATGTACAACCCCGCGACGTACTCGAACTCGTGGAAAAAACCGGCAACATCTACGAAAGCCTGGTCATTATCAGCAAACGCGCCCGTCAGATTTCCAGCGATTTGAAATGGGAAATCCAACGCAAACTCGAAGAGTTCGCCGTACATACCGATACCATCGAAGAGGTGCAGGAAAACAAGGAGCAAATTGAAATCTCCAAGTTCTATGAGCGCCTTCCGAACACCGCCATCATTGCTGCACACGAGTATATGCAGAATGAAATCCAGTGGCGCTACGTGGAAGAGAAGGAGTAGGTTTCTGGCGTTTTTTTGAACTACAAAAGGCACAAAAGAGCACAAAAGGGGTTTCGATTACGAAGAACTTTTGTGTCCTTTTGTGCCTTTTGTGGTTCATTAAAACCCTTTTGTGCGCTTTTGTGCCTTTTGTGGTTCAATCCCCCCACCCTAAAGCTCAAAAACCATCACCCAACCACCCCGCTCTTCCGCCTTCAGCAGTTCAAAATCCCACTGCACCTCGCCCACCGTGCGGAACCCGGCGCGCTCGTACGCCCATATTGGGCCAGATTTCATCACCATAAGCCAGACTGCCTCCCGCGCTAGTTGAATCGCACGTTGCTTCGCAAAAGCAATCAGGTGCTGCCCAGCGCCTTGACCAAAAAAGGCTGGCATCAGATAAATTTTTTCGAGGTACAGTGCGTTTTCCAAAGGATAGTCCTGCACTTGCTTTTTCAATACCAGTTTGAGGAAACCAACGGTTTGGGAGCTGCCATCTTCGGCTATCCAATACTCGATATTGGGGTCACTAAGCTCAGCGAGAAGCGTTTCCTGTCCAAAACACCGTTCCATATACCAATCCATGCCTCCAGGTTTCCAAATATGCGGATAATACGGTTCATAGGTTTGTCGGCCGACCTGCTGGAGGAGCAGCAAATCAGGCAAACGCAATGGACGGTAGTTGAACGGCATGTTAGAAACTGTTTTAAAACAGGTTCTTAGAAGAACAACGCGTTGGCAAAAAGGGTTTTTCCCTGCTGCCAAAAGCATCGGAACAAGGGGTTGTCGACCATGAGCACCGCCTCCCCATTGCCCATTCGCTGGACGATGACAATGGGCGTTTTTTTCAATTGGGGCTTCACCCGGCTCCCGATAAACCCATAGCTTTGGTAATTCTCTTCCAGGTATACCGGTGTATCGGCTCTTTCCGGCATTTGATACGCATCCGAAAGGGTTTTGAGGGAATGATAGTAGTTTGGGAAACTATATCCCAATGGGTGGGTATTGTCTACAGTGGCGCGAACAATCGCACCAGGCAAGCCATCACTCAGCCCGTCGCGTTGACGGGTCATAAAGGGCCGTTTTTGGGCCGTAGAATCCCGCTTAGGCGCTTCCTTTGATTTCAGGTCAAAACCATCTTTATCGGCAAAAGCTTTGGCACCACCTTCAAATGCAATCAAGCGCCCGCCTTTTTCCATCCATTTTTTGATGGTTTCCAGCGTTTTTTCATCCAGATTGTAATTCCCATGTGGAAAAACAAGGGTGGTGTACCGCCCCAAATCCATTTTGTTCAGCCGTTCCAAGGCAATGGGCGTAATTGGGTAGCCCAACTCGCG
>JALHPW010000446.1:4334-4762 GCA_022842255.1 Saprospiraceae bacterium
AACCAGGTGTGACCATACGAGTTTTCCTCCACGTCGTCGCCATAAACCATGGCCACCTCAGGCTGCTTGATCAGGTGGAAGGCGTCAGAGCCCAAATCCTTGCCCTTCGTTACGGTTCCCGTAAACACCGGGAAAAGACGCACGTTTGCCTTTTCTGCTGCGGCATTAACCAGGGCATCGAGTTCACCTTGTAGGCCTCTGTTGTCGGCCTTTGAAATCATAAACGCCCCGGCAGCGTAATTTTGTTCAGCGAGGGTAAACGGTTCTGTGGCCGTGCGCACCCGAACGCCTTTTTGAAGCAGTTCACCCACGAATTGCGCCTCTGCCAAGGAGCGGCGATGTACACACCATGCATAAGGGGTGCCAGTGGCCAAATCTTTTTGCGGACGGTAGGTTTCGTACAATTTTTTGGGCTCGAGGCGCTCTTT
>JALHPW010000447.1 GCA_022842255.1 Saprospiraceae bacterium
GGAAGCGGGAGCGGTGGTAGGCGGCCAGATGTTGCAGGGCATCGAGCGTGTTTTCGACCTTCAGGATATTGGCCTCCGGCAGATTCTTGGTGTCAACTTCTTGACTTACAACGAATTGCCGCACGCCCTGCGTATAGAGTTCGGGCAGGAAGCGGTGTCCGTCGCGGTTTTTACCAGGCAGTGCGAAAAACAGGGAAACGGCCGGAGCTGCCACCGAGCGGCTGTCAAAAAGCAGATGTTCCACCGTGGGGTCGGACTCGGTTTTTTGCAGCCACTCGGCCTGGAGGATGGTTTGGATGTTGGAAAGAGAGTAGGTCACGGGGCAAAAGTAGCGAAGTAGGAAGTACGAGGGACGAATTGCGAGGTACGAGGTGCGAAGTGCGGGGTACGAGGTGCAATTAGGATGCTTTTTTTTCACCGTATTTTGTTCCTCGCACTTCGGATCAGAACATCTAGCATCTTGTAACCCCTTGTTTCAACAAGGGGCATGCTGAGGCTGCACCAAACACATCTAACTTCTTTACAGCTTGTTCATTTTACGCTACGGCCTCACAGACACACAATAACTCGCCAACCTATCCCAATCCGACCGCTTGTAGGTCTGCCAGAACGGGATTGGGCTGGTTTTTAGTTTTTCAAAATGGGTATTTTGGACATCTAGTTTAAACATCCAGTTCACTGGTTTTTTTGTGCAGTTGGTTTTGTCTTCATGACTAAGTATATAATTCGATTTTGCCCTCTTGGGTTGTCCTGTCTCCGCTGCGCTGCGACAGGACAATTTGAGCGGGGCGTGCGCTTGTGGATATGCTATGGTTGAACCTACGAGGTTTGCATTAGGCATAAATACCGTCATAGTTCCACAAATTGCATTGCTTCAAAGGTAGCTGTGGCCAAGGTTTGGGAAAGATTTTTTCAAAAAATCATATCAAAAACCAAACTACGGTTTTCTACCCCGAAATCGTACTTCCCAAATCGTACATCGTAATTCCCAACGCCTACTTCACTACTTTTGCGCCCATGGAATGGACCTTAAATTCCCCCGACGAATTGCCCGCTCTGGCACCACAACTCCTCGAAGCCCTGGCCGGTCGCCGAAAAATCGCCCTGTACGGCGAAATGGGCGCGGGCAAAACCACCCTCGTAAAAGCCATTTGCCAGCACCTGGGCGTGCGCGGCAACACCGCCAGTCCCACCTTTTCGCTGGTAAACGAATACAGCTATGCCGAAGCCGACGGCTCGGAAGCCCTTTTTCACCATCTGGATTTGTACCGTTTGCGTACCGCCCAGGAGGCTTTCGACATTGGCTTGGAGGATTTGCTGTACGACCCCTGGTACTGCGTGATTGAATGGCCGCAACTGGTGGAGGATTTGCTCCCGGAGGATACCGCACACCTGGAAATTGAGATTTTGGGCGAAACGGCCCGGCATTTGGTTTTGCGCTAAAATTTCTGCCTGCTCATAATTCGTGCAAATTCGTGCAATTCGTGGCCAAACAGGTTTTGCTTGCCCATAATTCGTGCAAATTCGTGCAATTCGTGGCCAAACAGATTTTATTTGCCACGAATTAGACGAATTTCCACAAATTGGCACCTTGAGTTTTTTACGACACGACATAACCGACAGGCAAAAAATTCATTTTGCTGTCATCCTTTTTGGCAAAACAAATTTCGTGTCACCTTTTGCTACTTTTGCGCCGCTAACCAAAACATTCACTCACCACACATTGCATGGAAACCCTCCTACAAAAGTACAAGGAGAAAAAACCCGAAATCATTTTTGAATGGCACGATGAAGAGACGGGCGCGGAAGGCTGGATTGTCATCAACTCACTGCGCAATGGTGCGGCCGGCGGCGGCACCCGGATGCGCAAGGGCCTGACCTGTGAGGAGGTTGTCTCGCTCGCCAAAGTGATGGAAATCAAGTTCAGCGTGTGCGGCCCAGCCATCGGGGGTGCAAAAAGCGGCATCAACTTCGACCCCTCCGATCCCCGCCGACTGGAAGTATTGGCCCGCTGGTACCGCGCGGCTTTACCCATCCTGAAAAATTATTATGGCACGGGTGGCGACCTGAACGTGGACGAAATCAAGGACGTGGTGCCCATCACCGAGGCGCTCGGCCTCTGGCACCCGCAGGAAGGCATCGTGCGCGGCCACCTGAAGCCCACCGAGGGACAGCAAATCAATATTATTGGCCAACTTCGTTACGGTTGCACCAAAATTGTGGAAGACCTGGAGTACCTACCCGAAGGTGGGCAACATAAATACGCTGTGGCCGATCTTATCACGGGTTACGGAGTAGCCGAGTCTGTGCGTCATTTCTACGATATATTCCACCACTCAAAGGTGGCGGGCAAAACAGCCATCATCCAGGGCTGGGGCAACGTCGCTTCTGCGGCGGCTTGTTACTTGGCCAACGAGGGGGTGAAAATTGTGGGCATCATTGACCGGGAAGGTGGTATCCTGGAGCCCAATGGTTTGAGTTTGGAGCAGGTAAAGCATCTTTTCAACGATAAGGTGGGAAATAAGCTTACCTTACCCAATATGTTGTCTTTCAACGAGGTAAATGAAAAGATTTGGAACATGGGCGCGGATATTTTCATTCCGGGCGCGGCTTCCAAATTGGTGACCCGCGAGCAGGTGGACGGGCTCTTGGCAGGTGGCGTGGAAGTGATTGCTTGCGGCGCCAATGTGCCTTTTGTGGACGACCAGGTGTTCTTTGGGCCTACCGCCCGATTCACCGACGAGCACACGGCGGTCATCCCGGATTTCATTTCAAACTGTGGCATGGCGCGTGTTTTTGCCTACCTGATGCAGCCTGATGCGGTGATGACAGACCGGGCGATTTTCTCGGATACATCGGCCACGATTCGTCGCGCAATCGAAGAAGTTAGAAAAAATAACGATTCTCCCCGAAAAATATCCACCACCGCCCTATTTTTGGCCCTGAAAAAACTCGGCATTTGATTATTTTTCCCGACCATTGCCTTGTTTTTCAAGCCATCACAACCGCAACATCCCTGCTTCCGAAAAGCAAATCCCTCGAAAAACAACAAACGAACAAAACTGTTACCATTCATTTCATTAAAAATTCAGCAACCCTATGACGGTTCGGAAATTAACTTTTGCGCTCCTTTTGACCTTCTTTGGACTGGGTTTGGCTGCTCAAGAAGCAAGCTCAACTTATCGTTCATTCACCCCTGCCGACCAGTGGGAAGTTGGCGTTGACCTCGGTACCCCGATGGTTGTCGGTGACATTGACGCGAAATTCCCTGGCTTTGGCGGTGGCCTTCACGTCCGCAAATCCCTTGGCCATGTGTTCTCAGTCCGCGTTGGCGGCTTGTACGGCGCCATGGAAAACGAAAACACTGGAACCAACACCGACAAATCCGAAACTACCTGGTTCTCTGGTAGCGGCCAATTGGTGATGACTGTAAACAACCTCCGTTTCGACAAGCCTTACCGCAAAGTAGGCCTCAACGTATTCGGTGGTCTTGGTTACTCTTCTTTCGACGTTACCGCCAACGGTGCTTCTACTTCTGAAAGCTACTCTGGCGCAACCGTGGAAGTAGGCGCTGGCCTCGCTTTCCGCTTTAGCCCAAAATTCAACCTCGGTATCGAATACACCGTGGCACAAGTATTGGGTTCTGACGGCGACTTGCTCGACGGCGACAACAACGTGGGCGACAGCCGCACCACTTACCGCGACGCTTTCCACTGGCCACACCTTTCCTTGAACTTCAACATTGGTGGCAAGGACAAAAACGGCAACAAAAAAACAGAGCCACTCTACTGGGTGAACCCAATGGAATCGGCTGGTAGTGCTATCGCAGCCCTCGAAGCTCGTCCAATCTACGACCCAACCGACACTGACGGCGACGGCATCATCGACGCCATCGACGACGAAGACAACAGCCCAGCTGGTGCTCGCGTTGACACCAAAGGTGTTACACTTGACTCTGACGGCGACAAAGTGCCTAACTACATGGACAAAGAGCCATTCTCTCCTCCAGGGTACACGGTGAACAAAGACGGCGTTGCTCAAGTGCCAAAACCAATCACCGAAAGCGATGTGAACCGCATTGTGGACGCGAAAATCGCAGCCATCAAAATTCCTGAGCCAAAGCCAACGGAATGGTTCCTCCCAATGATCAACTTCAACGACAACCGTTACGACGTTCGTCACAGCGAGTACGAAAAGCTGTACCAAGTTGCAAACGTGCTGAAAAACAACCCTAGCCTCAAAGTGGTGGCTGTGGGCCACACCGACGCTCGTGGACCAGAAGGTTACAACGCAGTACTTTCGTACAACCGCGCCAAAGCTGCTATCGAAACCCTCGTTTCGCAGTTTGGTGTATCACGCGACCGCATTATCCTGAACTGGGCTGGCGAAACCACTGGCCTCGTTCCTGAAAAAGGTTCCAGCGTGATCAACCGCCGCGTGGAATTCCGCGTAGCTAAAGGCGAAACCGAAATGGCTCGCCCAGAAGGCAAAGAAGCTGGCAAAGGCAGCTTCAAAGGCAACAAAGACGCTGGCTATTAATTGATAGTCCAGTAAGGATACGATGGGCAATCTCCAAACCGGAGGTTGCCCATTTTTTTGTATACCCAACGGAAAGCCGGGGTTTATTCACCGGGTGACTCAAAGTCACCCGGTGAATAAACCCCGGCTTTCCGTTGGGTATAATTCCAATACGCAGGAGGCAAATGGAGCCGTACGACTTGAGCAGCCTCGCCGCTACCTTTGGATCGGCAGTCCGTC
>JALHPW010000448.1 GCA_022842255.1 Saprospiraceae bacterium
CCCGCCCACTTTTGTGGCGACAAATAAAAGGAAGTCTAGCTATGAAAACAATCACTCGAAACAACAGCCCATTGACCGATGAAACCCTGATTCGTTTGGCTCAGGACGGACAAGAGCATGCGTACACCATTCTGGTAAAGCGCCACGAATCTTTACTGCACTACGTCCTTCAAAGTTATCTGCCCGATTACGGTGCCCGCCAGGAAGTAATTCAGGACGCGTTTTTGCGTGCATTTGCTGCACTGTCGTCTTTCCGTGGGGAAAGCAAATTCAGTACCTGGCTTTCTAAAATCGCTAAATCTACTGCGATAAGCCGATTGCAGCTCCGGCGCTATGCTGCCTGGGATTCCATCGAATCGTGTATGCGAGATTGGGAATCTGACCTGTATGCCAACGAACTGTCGATAGAAAAACAGGAGTCAAATGAGGTGCTACAAATGGCCGTCCAGAAGCTACACCCCAACGATGCTATTGCACTCGACATGTTCTATTTCCGTGAGCAAAGCCTTGAAGAGATTGGGCAAATCACCGGGTGGACCATCCCCAACGTGAAAACCCGCTTGTTTCGAGCCAGGCAGCGCCTCCATGCCACCTTGCTGGAAGAAGGGTTGCAAGCCGAGTTTTTTGCCTGATTTTCATCACACTGCACCGCTTGATTGCCGCAGGATTGAACCCAATCACAGATTGGGCCAGCGCCCCATGCCCCTTGAAGACCATTTAACAACAACCGACTACAAAAACAACAACAACAAAAGTTATGAAAAACAGACTATTGATTGCTTCGCTTTTTTTGACCTTGTTGGGTCAATCGACTTTTGCTCAAAGAAGGTTAAGCCCTTCCGTTCAGCAATTTGCGGAAAATTGGCATTATACCCTGGTAGATGCCATGTACAGGGCCGGTTTTGACATGCCAACCAAGGCAACCAAACCTGTGGTTGCAAACCTGGGCGCAAGGGACCGTAATGCACGCCAACTGGATTCTACCAAAACCTACTATGCCTTCAACCAGCCCATGCCGGGAGATTCGACCCCACTCACCCGTACCAACTACCAGTATCCGTCTGCCACGGTGCAAATCGAAACCAACTACCTGCCAAGCCTGGATGGATGGCAGCCGCTCGATCGCGAAACCTTGATTAGTGACGACCAACAACGCCTAACAGAGGTATTGGCGGAAGCTTACGACCCCATTGGGCAGGGTTTCCAACCGGATTCGAGGCTGGAGATTTTCCCACATGGAGATTCTGACGTACTGATTGATTCCTTCTTTGCCTATCTCTGGGATTCAACGATATTGGATTGGCGCATTATACTGTCGAGTCGCAATGTATTTGATGCTGAGGACCGGGTGGTGGAGAGCATTAATTCGATTGACTATTTCGGGGATCCCGCGGTTTTTCAGGAGCTGTATTATTACGATGCCAATGGCGACAATCACCTGATTGAAGAGTTCGCTGTATTGGGCAATGACGTGTTCCCAAGTCGTCGTACCGATATTGTATATGTAGAACACCGTCCCATCGAAGCACTGATTTCGGTTCCAGATGGTGTTTCGTTCATACCAGATACCCGCACCAATTACGCTTACACGTTGTTTGGAAAAGTGCGAAAACAGATGAACTTTGAATGGAATGCTGGCGTCCAGCATCTGTATCAAACCATCGACTACGCGTACGACAATGAACAGCGCCTGTCCACCTTGCAAACTACGCGCTCGCCAGCCGGACAATCAGAACAGCGTACGATGGTGGCGTATGCCTATTTGGCCGATGAAGATTTGTTCTCGGAATGGACCTTCAATTGGGATGACGACCTTTTCGATTGGAGACTGGACACTAGAAAACACTATTACTATGGTGGTCTTGTATCCGTCCAACCCGACCCAATTGCGGCACAAACACTAGTGGTTTCACCCAACCCTACCCTTGATTTCGCCCGACTGCAGCTCAAATCCACAGCTCAAGTCCAGATGTTCAATACGAGTGGGGCACTGGTACTGAGCGCCGAGTGCAAGCCAGACGAATTGCTCAACCTGAGTGAATTGCCCAGTGGTTTGTACTTCATCGCTGCTCGGTCAGAAGACGAGGTGTATGCTGGACGGATCGTCAAGCAATAACAGGAAGGATGCGCTGGGTGGTATTTTGCTAAAGCCGCTCAGCGCTTTCCGAAAGAGAAACAACTCATGCCTCCAAAAAGGCAGTTCATCCACCCTTTTTTGGCATTCGTAAAGAGGCGGTTGGAAGCAATGGACATTCCCCGACACCTTTGTAACGTTAACAAAAACACACAACTACCATGACAAAAGTTATGAAAAACAGCCTCTTGGCCCTGTTTTGGGCCCTTGCCCTTGTTTCCCTTTCCGCTCAAAAACCACTCCCACAAAGCCTCCACTCCCATGTGGCCGGCTTGGACCCTAAAGTATCCACGGCGTTGAAACAAGCCGGGTTTGACCTTTTGACAGACGTATCCAAACGCGTAAACCCAGTTGCCCAAAACCGTTCTGGCGAACTCCAATTGGATTCTACCAAAACCTTTTTCGGGTATGAATTCATCGGGCCGATTGACACTATTCCCTTTTTGCGGACCATTCATGAATACCCCCAAGCCACCGTTGAAACCCAGACCGTATCCCAATTTGAAAACGACGCGTGGTTAACCGTTAACCGTTCCACCCTTTTCAAAGACGACCAAAACCGAATCGTGGAAATCTTGTCGGAAGCCTTCGACCTGGTGAAAGGTGATTTTGTGCCAGATTCCAGGGCCATAGCTTTCCCACATGAAGACTCACCCGTGCTGATAGATTCCTTTTATGTGTACGGTTGGGATACTTTGGCGATGGATTGGGCTCTGCTGTTTTACACAACCAACAAGTTTGACGGGCAGGACCGGCTGATTGAAAGCGTATCGTCCTTTGATTACTTTGGTCAGCCCTTGCTTTTTAAGGATGTGCATACCTACGATGCCAATGGTGACAACACGCTGGTGGAGACGTTTGCCATATTTGACGGAATAGAGCTTCCTTCCGGGAAACGGGAACTGGAATATGCCAATCACCTGCCCATTGAAGTAATCGCTTTTGTTTCAGATGGCCTCGGTGCTTACGTTGCTCAAAGCAGAATCACGTATACCTACACCAATTTTGACCGAGAGGAACAGGTAAACAGTTACGAATGGAGCTTTGATTCGAATGGTTGGCAACAAACGCAAGGTGATACCTATGGATATGACAATGCCCAGCGGGTGAATTCCAAGGAGTCCATTCTATACAATCAGGACGGCTCAGAAGAGCGGAATTTGTCAAGGTTCAGCTATGTGGAAGGCGAAAAACTTGCTCTGGAATCCAATTTTGTTTGGGACGGCATTTACTTCCTGGTCGACCGCAAGTTCTACTACTACAGTGACGCTACCTTGTCTGAACAGGAGCCGGTTCGCGCTGCATTGCCTTTAGCGGCATCCCCCAACCCAACCGCTGATTGGGCCCGTCTAAACCTTGAAGAGCCTGCTGTGGTCCGTGTATTCAACACCCGTGGGGAGATGTTGAGCAGCGAGGAGTGCCAAGCGAATCCGGTGCTTAATCTCCAGGAGTTGCCCAGCGGGATTTATTTTGTCACCGCACGTACGGCAACTGAGCAATACGTTGGACGTCTGGTAAAAGAATAATGGCAAGCATGAAACAACTGATTTTCGCAGCCAGCGTCCTGCTTTTGGGCGTTGGCTGCAAAAAAGACCTGATAGATTTTGAACCCGGGGTTTGTTATGAGGTGCAAACATTGCTCTACGCTCGCAACGCTGATGTACCCTGTGGCAATATCGCCGATTTTGAAGGCAAAAAGCTTTGTCTGACGGGCACTTTGGAAGACAATGGCAATTCGACCAGCTTTACCCTGCGCGACGCCCAACACTCCAGCCATGCTATCGAGATTCAAGTAGATAGCCTGCTTGCGAACGAGGTACTTGCAATAGTAAAAGCCAATGTGAGCAAAATGGCCACGGTCAGAGGCATCATGACCGGGTTTGACAGACCGCAAAATTTTAAGTGCCGACGTGGTTTTGCGCAGCAACTGTCAGAGGTCGATGATTTAGAAATTCAATAGGCTTGCTGCCTTTTTGATGCCATTGCAGCAAGTCATCAAAATGACCTAGCTATGAAACAATTCCTTTTTTTAGCCCTGTTCACCACACTGGGCCTGTTCGCCTGCAAACCTGCAGAAGTCACCCTCAGCCCTGAATTGACCGCCAAAGCCATGCCCGTGAAAGGCCGAAACGGGTTCCAGATTGGTCAGGTAATCCGGTATGGCGATTTCACAACTGGTAAGGTACGCCGTGGTTGGACCCAAGGTTATGACCTGCCGTTCATGATTCGGTTCCAGGCAGCCAAGGAGAAACTGAGTTTTACCCAGTACGATGCTAAAGGGCAGATTGCACAGGTAATTTGCGTTAGCAAATTCAAAAACACAGAACTGCCAATTGTAGGGGATTTCTTCGGGATTCCCCTGGACTACCAAAACTTCTTTGCTGGCAATATTGCTATTGGCATTACCAATTGGGATTTTGTAATCCACAACCCCAACGGCGATTTCCTACGCGAAAAGGCTTCCGCCGGGTTTGCCAAAAGCGGCTCCAAACGCATTGAGATTCAAGCCATTCGTGGTTTGAAGGGGCAGCCCAATTGGATGAAGGAACTGACCGTGTATGGCCATGAATTCGTGTATGAGGGCAAAGTGGTTGGGGCCGTTTCGACGGTCAACCGCGGC
>JALHPW010000449.1 GCA_022842255.1 Saprospiraceae bacterium
GCTCTTCCGATCTTGGGTGCCTAACGAAGTCGATATCACTGCCTTTAACGGAAATGCTGAAGTGATTTTCCGTTTCACAGGCGAAAGCGGCTACGGCAACAACCTCTTCATTGACAATGTAAACGTCAGCACCACCGTAGGAACGAAAGAACTTACGCTTACTGGCTTCAACATGGTGCCTAACCCAACCCGCGACTACGCAGAAGTTCGTTTTGGCCTGCAAACGGCTCAAAACGTTGACCTGCTCGTTTACAGCGCAGAAGGTGCACTGGTTCAATCGCAACTGCTTGGCCAACTCACCACGGGCGAACACCGCATCGTGATGAACGCTGCTAAACTTGCTGCTGGTAGCTACCGCGTAGTGCTCCAAGGCAGCGAAGGCATCGCTCAAACGCAATGGGTTATTGTTAAGTAAGAAGTGCGAAGTACGAAGTACGAAGTACGAATTACGAAGTACGAATTACGAAGTGGGAGGTACGAGGTTCGCCTTCAGGCAAATTCTGCTTTGATACAAATCGTAATTCGCAAATCGTAATTCGTAATTCGTAACCCATTATTCGGCAGTCACAAGTTGTTGTGGCTGCCGAATTTTTTTTCAAAAAAATTGAAAAAAAACCGTATGTCAAAATGTTGTAACCTTACCTTTGACACAATGAAGCGTGTTTTGATGATAGCGGTAACCGCGTAAAGCGGTTGCCGCTTTTTTTATCCCTAAACCCTAAACAACCCAACCCTGACCAAAAATGCGTTTGTACCTAATCGCCGGAGAGGCTTCCGGCGACCTTCATGGCGCCAATTTGCTCAAAGCGCTGTTTGCACAAGCACCCAACCTTTCCTGTCGGGCTTGGGGAGGCGACCTCATGCAAAAGACCGGGGCAACCCTCGTGAAACATTACCGCGAACTCGCCTTCATGGGCTTTGTGGAAGTGGTCAAAAACCTGCGGACCATCCTCAAGAATATTGCCTTTTGCAAACGCGATATCCTTGATTTTCAACCCGATGCATTGGTGTTGATCGACTACCCGGGGTTCAACCTGCGCATCGCACGCTGGGCGAAGGAGCAAGGCATCCCAGTGGTATATTACATTTCCCCACAACTCTGGGCCTGGCATGCCTCCCGGGCAAAGGCAATTAGCCGCGATGTGGACAAACTGCTGGTAATCCTTCCCTTCGAGCAGGAATTTTTCAAAAAATATGGGATTGAAGCGGATTTCGTTGGGCATCCGCTGCTGGATGAGATGGGGGTTGGTGATTGGTTGACTGGTGGATTGGTGACTGGTGGACTGGTGACTGAAAGGCAGATTACTGGTGACACGAGCGCCGAATCCAATCAACCAATAACCAACCAAGTCGCCTTACTCCCAGGGAGCCGCAAACAAGAGGTCAGCCGTATTTTGCCCAGGATGTTGGAAGCCAGTAAAGGGTTTCCAGAACATCAATTTGTAGTGGCGGGAGCTACATCATTGCCAGCAGCGTATTACCAGAACTTTTTGGCGGATTATCCAAACGTCCGTTTGGAACAGGGGCAAACCTATGCGGTGTTGCGGCGTTCAAAAGCAGCCTTGGTAAAATCGGGCACCTCTACCTTGGAAACCGCCCTCTTGGATGTTCCACAGGTGGTGTGTTACGCAGGCAATTGGCTTTCCTATCAAATTGCCAAACGCTTGATCAATGTGCAATATATCTCGCTGGTGAATTTGATTATGGACAAGCCTCTAGTCCGCGAACTGATTCAGGATGAACTGAATACCGCAAACATCCGTGCCGCTTTGGCTGAAATCCTGACGCCTGAAAAATCTGCCGAACTCAAGGCAGGATATGCCGAACTCCGCCAGCGGCTGGGGGGCGGGGGCGCTTCTGAACGCGCCGCAAAAGCAATTATTCAAGTAGCCGGTAAAAAGTAACAAGTCACAAGTTGGCAGGGGGCTACTTTACTTCGAACCTTGGTCAAAAGGTTACTTTGAGCCATCCCTTGACTACCCAAAATCGATAAATGAAAATGCCGGAGCGACAAAATCGCTCCGGCATTTTTAAAATATTGGCCACATTGGCCACATTCATCTTTATTTCTGCACCACAAACTTCTTGGTCAAAGTACCTTTTGCTGTGGCGATACGGGCCAGATACGTGCCCGAAGCCAGTTGTGGCAAACGATATTGCAGGGTTTCGCTCGTTAGACCGTAACGGTCTTCAAACGTGATTACCCGTCCGTTGATGTCGGCAATCGTGATGGTTGCGTCGGTGGGTTCGGCAAATTCCACCGCAAGTTGCAAGGTTTCCACCACCGGGTTCGGGAACACGTTCAGGGTGTTGTCTGGAAGCGCCTGCTCATCCGTTGTGCTCAACAAGCCGATGTACATGCGCAAGAGCGCGTTGATATCGCCCCCAAAGCCATTGACATTCCAATCTGTGTTGAAAATAAACGTGGATGGGAAGTAATAGAATACATCGTCGTTGAATGCATGAAACACCTGCCCACTGGCATTTGCATATTCAATTGCTAAAAGGTAGCGGGCACCAGGTTCGAGAATAACCCCCGTTAAAGAGGTATTATTGTCCAAAATCGGCACCTGCTGCAACGCGTTGTCTGCCAGAGAGTCTGGCGCTTCATAGCTCGCAAGCCCAAGCCACTCCAAGCTGGCACTAAACAGTGAAGTGCCGTCAAAATTAGAAAAATCTTCGGCTACATCATCATTTACCTTAAAGAAGTATATGGCAGCCTCAACGTCTTCGTTGGCTATTTCATCCTCATTGGTAGAAAAAGCAAACTCCGCTTGATATGCCTTATAAACATCGAAATTGCCCCCATTCATTTGATAGTAGTTGGCCACAGCCCAGTCACCACCAGCACTGGGGCGGTAGCCTTGCTCCGGACCGTCTTCTTTGGCGAAGACATTGTTACTGACCACAAAATTGCTTTCGCGGGCGTTGTCAATCGGACGCTGGTCGGTCGAGTCGGAGGTCAAGGTGTACCCAACATTGTACAGACCAGGGCCAAGATCAGGCGTAAAGGTCAAAGGAAACACAAAGGAACTGTCTTTCACCCCTGCATCAAGCGATGGGATATTGATGGTCTGTGTGTGCAGGGTGGCGCCACCATCTTCTTTTACATAGGTGCTAAGCACCAGATTGGTTTGTGCATTCAAACCATTGTTGCTGAGGTTCACTTCGAACTCAAAAACATTGGATTCGATTTGAGAAGCGGGGGTAGAAAAACTTGCGGCCGGGTAGAAAAATGCGCTAATCGCCACGTCGTTCTGCGGGGTTGGGTCCTGGTCGTACACTTCGATGTCGTCTACACTCCACATATATTCGTAGTTGCCTGTCCATTGCCATTGAATCAAAACAGAGCCTTGGTTGGCAGCGGTGGCCGTGATGTCCAGGATAGGAATGGTTGGGTTTTCAGACCAGCGTTCTGCGGTGGTTAAACCTGGGAAAACAGTATAATCTGTCCAGTTGACCCCGTCCGTGCTGACCCGCACGATGGCATTTCCTTCTGCGTCCAATTCATAGACACCGATATGGGTTTGGAAGGTGAGAAATACCTTGTTTTTCCCGGCACAGTTGATAGGGGTGGTTGTTAGGCGTGAGATGTGGTCCGTAGACAATGCACCGGGATCGTCGGAATCGACCACCACAAAACCGGTATTAGCCGTCGTAGCATTGAATGGAACCTGGCCATTCAGGGCATCATCCCAAGGTTGGGAGCAGTTTGGATCGCTGTCGCCCAGAAAAGGGTTGGAGCACCAGGTCCAGAGTACATTCTGATTGGATGCATCGACAGAGGTCCATCCGGAAGGGATTCCATCGGTAAAGTCTTCGGTCCAGAATGGGGTGGGCAATTGAGCATTAAGTATGCCTAGTGCAAAGAAAAAAAGTGCAAAAAACAGACTTCGTTGTAGTGGTTGTCGCATGAGCAATTTGAATTGGTGAATGATACAAAAGAGAAAGGGATTCTTACCAATGGCAAAAATCCCTTTTTTTTATCAATAACACCGTTCAAATATCTTGGTTTGCTAGAATTGCGCAGATGGGTTGATTGTTAGGGTTTAAGGTTTTGGGGTGAGGGTTTAGGCTTAACGGCTTGGTATTTGACTTCGCCGGTGATAGATGTTCCCCTAAACCCTAAACTCTAAACCCTAATCAATAAACCCTAACCCACCACTCACTGCATCACCAATTTCCCACTAACGATACCGCGACTGCCGCGCAGGGTGAACAGGTAGGTACCATCAGGCAAACCAGCCCGTTCGACGTTGATGGATTCACTGCGCAAGTCGTTGAAAGACCGCACAATACGACCCGTCAAATCTGTCAGGGTGAAGCTCATTGGCTCGGCATTTTTATTTTCAAAAAACACCGTGGTCATTTCGCGCATCGGATTGGGTTGCACAAATACGGCAAATGGGCCAGTACCAGGCTCAGAAACCGCAACCGTGTTCACCTGTATGCAATTGGGCACTGCAAGCGAGGCGTTGCTCTCCTGGTATTTGGTGTTTACCACCGAGCTAATAGCCGAAACGCAGACCTCATTGCCGGTCAAGGATTGGTAATGCACCCGAAGGAAGGCTGTAGGGGCAAAATTCTTTTTGATGCTCGACTCATCGGCGGCGAGTGCGATAATTTCGCCAGTGGCAGCATTGAACTGTGGCGTGACATGGTGCTCAGGCGCCAAGTTTTCGATGGATTCGATCACCAAACCGCTCACCGAGAATTCATAGGCGAGTATGCGGTTAATTGGATTGGC
>JALHPW010000450.1 GCA_022842255.1 Saprospiraceae bacterium
ATGAAGTGATTTGACCCCCTGTGTGCCTAAATCACTTCATCACCCATCGCTTCATCACCCATCACTTCATCACTCATCACCCCATCGCTTCATCACTTTATCTTTCCATCACCTCACCACCCCATAACTTCATAAAAATGTTCGACAACTTACTAGGCAATCTCCAAAAACAGCAGGAAGAACTGCAAGAAAAACTGGCCGAAACCTTTGTAGAGGCCGATGCTGGCGATGGCGCCGTAACGGTGAAAGCGGGTTGCGACCTGCACATCGAAAACATCAAAATTGACCCTTCCAAGCTGGATATGAGTGATTTGGAACAGGTGGAAGACCTGGTGTTGGTAGCAGTGAACGAGGCCTTGGACCAAGCCAAGAAAAAGGCTGCGCTCGAAACCAACAAACTCCTACAAGGCATGATGCCACCTGGAATGGGCGACCTGGGCGGAATGCTTGGCCGATAAAACCGTCAAATTCTGGCTTAAACTATATTTCAATTCCAGCTACCACACTTTAGCGGCCTTCGTGTCGTTTTGCTCAAAAAGACCTCAACCATTTCAACCATTCCCAAACTCGATTTTCGGATGCGATTATTTCTTCTCCTCTCTTTCCTATTTTATACGGCAGGCATTTCTGCCCAGGTTGTTTCTGACAAACTGGAGGCCTATTTTTCATTTGGCACCTGCAAAGCGATTGACGATAGCGGCAATGGTTCGAGCGGCGCGCTCAAAGGCGGCATCGGTTGTGCCTGTGGCCCCCGGGATTCAGCCATGTACTTTGTGGACAACGACGACGCGCTCAACCTCGTGGGCCCCTTCGCCGATGTGTTCAGCACCAGCGATTTCACGGTGAGCTTTTATTTCCGCCCTACCCCGCAAAACAGTCAGCAAAACGCCTCTCAACTGGTGATGGCCAAGCAGGATTCCTGCAATTTGAACAATGCGTTTTGGGTGCGGTACAACGACTTTGGAAACGTGGGCACCATCACGTCGGGGATCAGCGAAAACGATACCTTGCTGGCCACCGTGACCGGCAAACTTGACCCCAACGCTTGTTGGCAATTCATCACACTGACCAGGAGCAACACCCTTTACACCTTGTATATCAATGGTGTTTGGAAAGACTCCAGAACCTCCAAGGCCCGTATTGACCTGACCAACACCACACCCTTGGTAATCGGCGACCCGGTTTGTCCGCTGGATTTGGAACTCAAAGGCTTCTTTGACGAATTGCGGTTCCACAGCAAAGCACTGGACGAAGAGGCCATCAAAAAATACAATCTCCGGGCCGATCAAATCCTGACCCGCGATACCTTGATATATCTGGGAGATTCGTTTACACCCAATGTAACCAATTACTGTGTTGGCCAGTTTGTTTGGTCGCCGCTTTCAGGCGTCAACAACCCGACCTTGGCCGAACCACTCATCACGCCCACCCAAACGACCACCTACGAACTGACGTTCAACTACACCGACGATTGTGTTGCCACCGATACCATTCTGGTAACCGTTGTGGACCCAGCTACGCTGGATTGCAATCAGGTTTTTATCCCCAATGCCTTTACACCCACCGAAACCCAAAACATCAACGACGTCTTTGGAATCAGCAATCCGTACGCGGTGGACGAGTTTATCTCTTTTGAGATTTTTGACCGCTGGGGCGGGCGGGTATTCAATGCACTCACCCAATTTGATACCTGGGACGGCAATTCAAATGGCCAGCCAGCCAATCCCGGGGTATTCCTATACCGCCTGCGCTACAAATGCAATGGGGAAGAAAAAGTGCGGGCAGGAAGCCTGACCCTGCTTCGATAGCACGTTTCAATGGAGTAGTTTAAATGGAATGCCCTGGTTTTCGCGTGAAAACCAGGGCATTCCACTTTTCGGACAAAAAGAAAGCCCAAGGCACGTTTGCCTTGGGCTTTTTCACTAAACCGTTTCTATTGTATGAAGCAATGAACCTATAGCCAAACCTGTGCCAAAAAGCTCAAAACTTGAAATTTATCAAAAAAAAGCGCAAAAACGTTTCCAACCGGAAGTCAGTGCTCTACCGATAAGCGGCCCCGCGCTCCCAAAAAGGCATAAAAAAACCCTGTCAAATATTGCTACTCGACAGGGACAAAACAAAAAACAAACACTATGAACAAACACTAAGTATTACTCAGTAAATTTCTGGCAGGAGCTTGGTTTTGAGAAAGAATTTGGGCAGCAAATATAACTGCTTTACGTCCTCATCTCAAGAGCAAATTTTTATTATTTGCTCACGAAAGACCAATTTTAAAATATTCTATTGAGGGGTGTGGTCCAATAACATCTAGCAAATTTTGGCCCAAAGCCAGAAACCTGCCCCATCTTTGCGCTGTTTTTAGTCAAAATGTATTATTTTAAGGCTGAACAGCAAGGTTCTAAACATGAGCATCCGTAACATTTCCTGCCTGTATTTTTGGGGCATACTTTTTTTTGCTGCTGCCTGCGGTTCGGCAGCGGAGGAAAACGCCCGTCGTGCCGCAGCGGCCGCACAAAACCCAGACTCAAAATTAGTGCCAGACGGCATGGCTGTTTTCCGGCAAAAATGTGTAACCTGTCACGGAGCCGACGGCGCACTTGGCCTCAACGGCGCCAAGAACCTGAGCCTCAGCACGCTTACGCTAGAAGAACGAATCAACATCATCACCAACGGCAAAAAGCTCATGACCCCATTCGGTACCCTCCTTAGTCCCGAGGAAATCAAGGCCGTAGCGGAATACACCCAAACTTTTAAAAAATAAGGCCTCGATGCAGAAAGATTCGCTCGTTTTGGTCACCGGCGCGACCGGTTTTGTAGGTTCCTACCTGATTCGTTTATTGTTGAAAAAAGGCTATAAAGTGCGTGGTTTGCGCCGGAAATCGAGTAGCATGGCCTTGCTCGAAGGCGTGGCGGAGCAAGTGGAATGGGCCGAAGCCGATGTGACCGACCTCGGCGCCCTGGAAGATGCTTTTGAGGGCGTGACCCACGTGTTCCACTGTGCGGCGCTGGTGTCCTTCCACCCAAAGCATGCCGGCAAAATGTTGAAAATCAACGTAGAGGGCACAAAAAACATCGTGAACCTCTGTCTGGATCTCGGCGTACAAAAACTGGTGCACGTGAGCAGCATTGCAGCCCTGGGGCGTGCCAAAAACCGTCCGCACCTGGACGAAAACTGCAAGTGGGTAGAAAGCAAACAGAACAGCCAATACGCGCTCAGCAAGTACGGCGCGGAGATGGAGGTGCAGCGCGGCATCGCAGAAGGCTTGTCGGCGGCCATCGTCAGCCCTTCCGTCATCGTGGGCAGCCGCGATTGGGAAGAAGGTATGGCTGGGTTTTTCAGGAAGATTGACGAAGGTTTGAAATTTTGCCCCAGCGGCGGCTCCGGATTTGTGGACATCCGCGATGTGGTGCGTTTCATGGTGCTCTTGATGGAAAGCGATATTTCGGGCGAGCGCTATATTTTGAACAGCGACAACCTTTCACACCGGGCATTTTTTGGCATGATTGCCAAGGAACTGGGCGTCCAACCGCCCCCCATCACCGTGGGTCCGTTTTTGGCCGAAGTAGCCTGGCGCGTGGAATGGTTAAAAGAAAAAATCCTCGGCGCCACCCCAATCGCCACCAAGGAAAGCGCCCGCGCCAGCGTGACGAACTACACCTACGGCAACGAGAAATCGTGCTCGGTTTTTGGGTTCGAGTACATCCCTTTTGAACAGACCGTCCGCGAAACGGCGGCGCAGTATTTGGAGGCTAAGGGGGATGGGTATGGGGTTAGGATTTTGGGGTGAGATTTTGTAGGAAAGTTCTTGGGAAATAGGGGGGGGCGAAACGGTTTGTTTTATATTTACGCGAAACTTATTCGCCTGCCATGCCAGATTCCCCGAAACCTAGACTTGTGGTTTATTCATTGCTATTTGCAGTGTTCCTGCTCGCGTTTATGCCGCAGCCCCTCGCTTGCGGGTGTGATGCCGGTAATCGGGATATGCCTTTCCGCGAAAGGTATGCAAGGGCGGATGCCATTTTATTGGGGGTGCTGAGCGGCCAAAAAATCCTGACTGATATTTATCCTGCGGGGTGGGCTCAGAACCAACGAGTTAAGTACTTCAATCTACGTTTGTTGAGCTATAGCAAGTACGCGCAACCCTGCGCTGATTTAGTGACGTTGGTGGATTCTGGCACCGACTCAAGTTGTGAGGGTTTCCTTGCTTCTTGCCAAATCGGAGACACTATTCTCGTATATTGCAGAATAAGCCAAAATCTTGTCCTTGGAGCTCCAATGTTTCATGGTAATATGTGTGAGCCTTATTCAATCCTATCAAACGTTGAGGGAAAATGGCGAGTTGAGATGAAAGCTTCCGATGAAGAAATATCGTTCATAAAAGAGGCCGAACATTGGAAAAAGCCACAGCAAGTAAAGAGATTTGGTCTCATTCAAAACCAACCCCAAATAGAAAATCCTCCTAGCTCACCTAAAAAGACACCTTCGAGTGTATACCTGGTTGCAAGTATAGCTTTGAATTTCCTATTGCTTTTTCTGATTTTTAGAAAAAGCAATCTGGGAAAATAACTTGCCCATAGCTATCCCGGTATAAAGGCTCGGCATTGCGGGTATTGCAGGAGGTGTTTGGGTAGCAAATTTGTTTTTCAAAAGGGATTTAATATTCAACACATTGTTTTATTTTTGCGCAATACTTGGACATAGTCCTACCCAAATAGACCGATA
>JALHPW010000451.1 GCA_022842255.1 Saprospiraceae bacterium
ACTCGTTTCTTCCAAAAAAAATACCGACGGCACCCGCACCGACTATTGGAAAATGGATAAACCACACGCGCCATACTTGTTCATGATGGCGATTGGAGAGTTTGCCGTAGTGAAAGACAAATGGCGCGGCATCGACGTGGACTACTACGTGGAACCCAAATTTGAACCCTACGCCCGCGATATTTACCCTTACACCACCGAAATGCTGGAGTTTTTCTCCAACAAACTCAACTACCCATATCCTTGGCAAAAATTCTCACAAGTCGTTGTGCGCGATTATGTTAGCGGTGCCATGGAAAACACAACGGCGGTGATTTTTGGCGAGTTCATGCAAAAAACCAAACGCGAGCTCCTGGACGACCACCTCACAAACGAGAAGGTGGTGGCCCACGAAATGTTCCACCATTGGTTTGGCGATTTGGTGACCACCGAAAGCTGGGCCAACCTCACGCTCAACGAAGGGTTTGCCAATTATTCCGAATACCTCTGGATGGAGCAAAAACACGGTAAAGACGCTGCGGACGACCATTTGATGAGCGAACAGCAGGGTTACTTTTATTCCGCTGGCGATGGTGGGCACCCACTTATCCATTTTGGGTATGAGAACCGCGAAGACATGTTCGACGCACACTCGTACAACAAAGGTGGTTGTGTCTTGCACATGTTGCGTCAAATCGTTGGCGACGAGGCATTTTTTGCTGCACTCAACCGCTACCTCAAAAAGAACGAATACACCGAGGTGGAAAGCCACGAATTGCGTCTGGCGTTTGAGGACGTGACCGGACAAGACCTTAATTGGTTTTTCAATCAGTGGTTTTTAGGGGCTGGCCACCCGGTGCTCGACATCCAGTACGGATGGGACGATGCCACCAAAAAAGCCAGTATGACCGTGACACAAAGTCAAGAGGGTCAAAATGTTGCGTGGATTTTTGAGCTGCCGGTCGCCGTGGACATTTATGAGGTGTCGGGCAAAAGTCGCCGCGAGCAAATCCGGGTCACCAAGCGCAGCCAGACGTTTACGTTTGATTGCCCAAGCAAACCGGCCTTGATCAATTTTGACGCCACCAAAACCCTGCTTTGCGAAAAAACAGACCAGCACAATGCGCAGGAATGGGCCTTTTTGTTCCGCAATTCCACGCTTTTCCGCGACCGCATGGAAGCCTTGGACGCCTTGCAAGCTGAACAATCGGCACTCACCTTGGCAGTGTACAAAGAAGCCCTTTCGGACAAGTTTCACGGTATCCGCCAGCGCGCCCTTTCTGCCGACGATATGAATTCGCCCAGTGTTTTGCCCGTTGTGGCCCGCCTGGCAGAATCCGACCCGGAGCCAGGGGTGCGTGTTCAGGCCATTGGTATTCTTAGCAGTACGGGCGACAAACAATACATCCCGGTTTTCCAAAAAAACATGGGCAGCGACCAAGCCTATAGTGTGGTGGGATCGGCGCTTTCTGCTTTGCAAAAACTTGATCCGGTGGCAGCAAGAGAAGCCTCCAAGTCTTTGCAAAATGATGACTCTGAGGCATTTACACCGGTGCTGTCTGAATTGTACGCCGACCAACCTGAGCGCAGCAACCTTGGTTTTTTTGAACAAAAACTGGACAAGGCCGATGGTTTTAGCGCTTTCCCCTTCTTTGACAACTACCAGAAATTCCTGATTGGACTCGGGGATGCAAGCCTCATTGATGGCGGCCTGGAAAAATTCAAATCCATTTCACTCAATCTGCAAACCAGCGAATGGCGGCGTTTTGGCGCTACCAAAGCCATTGCGGACATGCGCAACCATTTCCGGGAAAAAGGCAACACGGAAAAGGTTGCGGCCTTGGAGGCCATACTCACGGAAATCAAAGCCAAGGAGACCGACCCGACTTTGAAATTGTATTATGATATGTTCTAAGGCGGAGCGCCTAGGGGTTGATGAAAGGTTTATAGGGTTGATGAAGGTTTATAGGGTTGATGGGGTTTATAGGGTTGATGGGGTTTATAGAGTTGATGAGGTTTATAATTGCACCCCGGGAAAGGGGAAATCTTGCTTTTTCGGGTGCAATTATAAACCTTCATAAACCCCATAAACCTCCATCAACCCTGTTTTTTAAGCCCCAAAAGTTGGACTCTCCCCTGTTTGGTCGGTCAAAACCCAATAATTGTCGGAACGAATTGCATTGACCTGAAAAGAGCGGCGTAGTTTGTCGCTCGAAAATCAATTCAACTTTTCATCAATTTCAAAACGTTATGGACAATCTTGACAATTTGCAGCCCAAGAAAACCCTTTCCCAACGGGCAATGACTGCCGCCCTAATTATTACTGGGGCAGGTATTTTGGTCAATCTAGTTTTCTACATCACAGGATGGGATATTGAATCGCTGACAAACCCTGCAATCAGCTGGCTTAACCGCATATTGCTCATCGGGATTACCTATTATTTTATCCAAGTGGCCCTTAAAAGCCATCGGGATCAAGATTTGGGCGGATATGTAAGCGTTGGCCAGGGCGTTGGGCTCGGCACCCTCGCAGGCTTGATTTCTGGGGTATTGAGCGCGGTGTGGTTCTTTTTATTTACGAACTTCATTGCGACGGATATGATGGACAAAATCAAAGAAGTTACCTTGGAACAAATGCAGGAACAGGGTCAATCGGCAGAACAAGCAGAACAGGCCATGGAAATGATGTCCTTCTTCTTCAATCCGGTTTTCTTTGCCATCGTGATTGTAATTTCCAGCGTGTTTTTTGGATTGCTTTGTGGTTTGGTAGCAGGTTTGGTTTTGAAAAAAGATAAGACACATGCATAGGTAACGAACGAGCAAGTACCTTCGCCCCAATTCCAAAACGCCCTGCCCCCCGGCAAGGCGTTTTTTGTACCCCAACGCCTCACACATTCACTCATTCACCCATTAACAATGACCCCCGGAGTACGTTACGGATTTTTAGGTGGGGCAGTCGTGGCTTTTTATTTCGCGCTGCTCTACGTTGCCAAACAAGACCTGTTCCTCAGCCCACTGCTTCAATGGGGCAGTATGGTGATTTACCTGTTTTTTATGTGGCGTGCTTCGCAGGAAGATTGCGACGCCAACGGCACCAAGCGTGATTTTCGGGAAGTGGTACGCACGCCTTTTGTTGCATTTTTGCTTATCAACCTTTGTTATTGGTTGTTTTACTATGGGTTACACCTTTACGATCCCGGACTGTTGCAAGTGGAAATGGGTTTAGAGCTCGACATGCTCAAAAGCCAACTTTCAGAAGGCCTGGGCGACCCCGAACAGGCCAATAAATTCCGCGAGCGCATCCAGGAATTGGAAAAAACCATGCAAAATCCGCAACCTCAACCCCTCGGGCCCGTCATCATGCGCATGTGCGTAGGAGCCTTGGGCGGTTTTGGATTGGCTGCGGGCGTAGCGGCCCTGGTTAGAAATCAAAAAAGTAAGCAGGCATAAATCCCCCTCCAGGCAAAATACCTCAATGACCCAATGACCTAATGACTATAATGACGATAAATGACCCAATGACGATAAATGACCCAATGACGACTAATGACCAAACCAACCCAATGACGTCTACAACCACATGACCAAACTCTCCACCTCCAGACGAGTCGCTGTAGTGCGCAAATGGCTCGGGATACTCAGCATCTCGCGTGTGGTGCGTTGGGCCCTGTTGTGTGTGATGGCTTGGTGGATATGGTCCAACTGGCACGACGATCTGCCTGCGGCCAATTATATTGCACATTACGCCTTCCCGGATTCAAAGTTTATCAAAGTGGATGGCATGGACATACACTACCGGGTGAGTGGCAAAGGCGACCCCATCCTGCTGCTGCATGATGCTCAAAGTTCGCTGCATACCTGGGCTGGCTGGACCCAACAACTCAATGGCAAACAGCAGGTTGTGAGTGTGGACCTGCCCGGGTTTGGCTTGAGTGCACCACACCCACAGGGCAGTTACAGCGCGTTCATGTACGCGAGCTTCCTGGATAGTTTTTTACAAAAAATAAACCTCAAAAAGGTGTCGCTGGCAGGCTGCGGACTCGGCGCCCAAATCGCCTGGCAATTTGCCGCCGAATCGCCGCAGCGGGTAGACAAACTTATCCTGCTGGACGCCCCCGGTTTTGAGGATAAGAGCAATACCGTCATCGATTGGCTGGCCAGCACCCCGGTCATCAACCGTAGCCTTTGGAAAGTAACGCCCCGCTCTTTTGTGCGTATTTCGCTCGAAGACGTTTGGGCCGACGATGCGCTGGTGACCGATTCGCTTGTGCAACGCCATTTCGACTTGTCTCTTTTACCAGGCCACCGCAAAGCTTTTACCGACCGGGCTTCTGTGCGCGACAACCGTCCGCCCATCGACCTCATTGAGCGGATTACCGCACCCACCTTGATTCTTTGGGGCGCGGAAGACACCCGTATCTCCCCAGGGCACGCCTACGATTTCCACAAACGCATCCGCGAATCTGTCCTGAAAATTTACCGCAACACTGGGCATTGGCCACAAGAGGAAAACCCCGTGCAAACAGCGCAGGATGTCCAGGCGTTTTTGGAAGGGAAGTTTTAGTGGGGGAGAGTATGAAAATTGTCGTGCAATTATAGCCGCAGCGCGGCGAAACGTGTGTAGAAACCAAATAAGGCAAAATTAACGGAGGTGCAGCGCACCCGAAAAAACCGAGGTAATGTTACGGGTCGGTGCACCATTATG
>JALHPW010000452.1:0-1533 GCA_022842255.1 Saprospiraceae bacterium
GTTGTGGCAGAGATTGACGGTGTAATTACCTTTGGTGGCATCAAACGTGGTAACCGCGAAGCGTTTATCAAAGCAAAAGACGGCCAGGAGCGCAAATACATGGTTCCACTTACCAAGCACGTACTGGTGCAGCACGAAGACTTCGTGCGTTCCGGCACAGCGTTGACGGAGGGTACCATTTCGGTGAAAGACATCCTTGCCATTCGTGGGCCATTTGCGGCTTCGCAATACTTGGTGAATGGGGTACAGGAAGTTTACCGTGCACAGGGTATCAACATCAACGACAAGCACCTTGAGGTAATCGTTCGTCAGATGTTGCGTCGCCTTGAAATTGTGGATCCGGGCGATACCCACTTCCTCACAGGCGAGCCAGTGGAGCGCAATGAGTTTGTGGACTACAACGACTGGATTTACGACAAGAAACTTGTACTCGACAGCGGTGACAGCACCAAACTGAAGCCTGGAGCTTTGGTGACCCTGCGTCAAATCCGCGAAGAGAACTCCTTCTTGAAGCGCAACGATAAAAAACTCGTGGAATACCGCGATGCAATGTCTGCCACAGCTGTTTCCATGCTGTTGGGTATCACAAAAGCGTCGCTTGGTACGGAGTCCTGGATTTCTGCCGCATCGTTCCAAGAGACCACCAAGGTGCTTTCGACCGCAGCCATCGCTGCCAAGAAAGACTTCCTGATGGGCTTGAAAGAGAACGTTATTGTGGGTAAGAAAATCCCGGCTGGTACGGGTATGCGTCAGTACAACAACCTGCAAGTAACGGGTTCTGGTCGCCCATTCCGTGATGTAACGGAAGGTGTGGCGGAAGAAGCCGAGTAGGATTTACGATTTACGACATACGATTTACGACTGAATACAAAAGCCTCTGAGATTTGATCTCGGAGGCTTTTTTTGTTGGGTTTCTGACGGAAGTGGTAAGTCAAGTTTATGGAATGATTGAATTAATAAAATGAACAGTACTTTTGTTCGCTCGCAAACACAATCTTCCGAACTTAAAACCTAACACCTTGTCATGGCACAAAAAATTGTAACCCTATCAGCCACAGACCCTGAAGCAGCCAAAACCGAACTTCGGGAGTGGCTTGGCAAACACAAAATTCTTTTTATCGTTATAGGAGAGACCGACATTGCCCTGGAAACCGTCAGACGCGCCGGGAACCGGGTGGGTGAAGACATTACGAAACCTCAATGGGTAATTCATGCGCCCAAACGCGAGGATGTGGTGGCCATACTGGATACCTTGAACGATCCGAACAACCTGGTAAGCGACTGGGAGAAACCGCTGGCAATTGGCGTTTCATTTTCGGACACTTTCCGGGATGTGATTGAGCGCGACGGCACAATCCCTACCAATCGACGAATCTTTGAATCGCTCAGGTTGGCCGAAGTTGGCCCTTGAGTTTTGGCTAATCGCCTGATAACCAATCTTTTTTCCCCTATTCAAATATATCAGCCATGCGGAAAATTTTCTTCTTGGGCGCGATGATGCTGTTCGCCCCCAGCCTATTTGCCCAATTCATT
>JALHPW010000452.1:1543-4662 GCA_022842255.1 Saprospiraceae bacterium
CAAGGAAACCGATCAATCCAACAACACCCATTCGCTCGAAAAACGCCGCCAAGCGGTGGATATCAACAGTAAACTGGATTTGGAAATCGACCAGGCAGCCATATTAAATGCCGCCAATGAAGGGCTTGCCACGGATGGCGACCCTCGTGTTGATTCGCTCATTACTACCCTGAAGCAGTACCGGAAATTGATTGAAACCATGGAGGCCAATATCGCCCTCTATGAAAAGGCATTTCGGAGCGTTACCCCCGATTTGGCATTGCAGGAAAAAACCACGGCCCAGCGGGCCCAGGCTGCGCTGGATATTTTGGCTTTTTTCCCGGAGGATTCCCGCTTGGGGAAACGCTTTGAGGCGGCTTTGGAAGAAAGCACAGGCGACGGGGACGTGGAAGACTTTCAGATACTTTCGCGGCTTCTGCTCGACGAACTACAGTATATTGAAAAAGACGTCACCAAACTTCGCAAGAAGGCAGGTTTTTACTTTCAATTGGCTGCCTGGATGGCCACAGATGCTGGTCAGGCCCCTGTCAAAATTGAGGGCTTTGACGATTTGCCGCAGGGGGAGTTTTATGAAT
Organism: Saprospiraceae bacterium; assembly: GCA_022842255.1. GTDB lineage: Bacteria > Bacteroidota > Bacteroidia > Chitinophagales > Saprospiraceae > M3007. Next base: position 2,119 of record JALHPW010000452.1, read on the forward strand.
TCGAGCGCAACCGGCTTTACTTGACCCCTGATCAGCTGCAAGAATTGGAAGGCCTCAACAACTTTTTTGAAGGCATGGACAAGAGCAATACCTTCGAAAAACTGTCGGGTGCAGTGCTCGGCATTCTTTCGCAGGCCGTGGACGTAGAAGGCATTAAACTGCAAATCCAGACGGTGTTGGACCGTGTCAAAAATCTGGAAACCACTGCCAAGGCGCAAAAGGATGCTGTGATAGCGCGGTTGGAAAACATTTTGGCAAAATGGAAGGGTTTGGGTGAAAAATTGGAGGGCCTCAAGGCAAAATACACCAACCGGGGTGGCATTGAAACTGCCACTTCCAAATTGGATGTTTTGTACGGGTTTTATGCGGATGCCAAAGGACTGGGTGATAACATTCAGGAAATCTACGACCTGTCTGAGCAGGTGGTAACCCTGGATGATTTCAAAAAAATCGAGGACGCAGGCAACAGTCTCGCCAATGGGATAGGGAAACTAACAACCGACCTAAAAGCAGCCAAGGACAATCTGCTGGAATATTCAAAGAACACCTATCAGATGGCGCTCTATGGTCGGCAAATCAATACAGGAGCGCTTGAAATCAGCAAAAAAGTGCGCAAACTCGCGCTGGATAAGATACCGAACACTTCCACCATCGATTTGCGCTTTACTGGAAAACGCAAACCAGGGGACGTGCTGGTGATGAAAGCCTTGCTGTTTAAAGGAGATGATAAAGACCCTGTAAAAACAGAAGTCCGTGAATTTGTGGTGATGAACGCGCTACCACACGTGCACATGACCGTGGCGTACACTTTTGCCAAACCCGTGCAAGTTGGCGAAAACTTCAAGGGTGGTCCGCTGGTGAGCGTGTTGTACAAATTCAGGAGCAGAAGCTTGGCCTATCGCAACTTTTTCGACCCCGGTATCGGTTTGCACGCGGCTTCCTTTGATTTCACCAACGACGACACCCCGGAATTTGCGGCAGGCATCGTGACGAGTATGTTCCGCGACTACCTTCAATTCGGTTGGGGTTTCAATTTCAATGCAAATGCGGGGTATTGGTTTGCGGGTTTGCGGATTCCGTTGCCCAATTCACCTGTTTCGCTTTTTGGGCAATAAGTGTTCTCTTTATTGACAGCAAAAAAGCCCCTGAGATTTGGTCTTGGGGGCTTTTTTTGTACAACGCTCATCACCCCGCCACCACCTTCTTCTTCAATTCAAAATTCTTACCCAAATATACTTTCCGCACCATCTCATCAGCGGCGAGCTCTTCGGCAGTGCCGGCCTTGAGGATGCTTCCTTCGAACATGAGGTAGGCCCGGTCGGTGATGCTCAAGGTTTCTTGTACGTTGTGGTCGGTGATGAGGATGCCGATGTTTTTGGTCTTGAGTTTTTCTACGATGAACTGGATATCCTCCACCGCAATGGGGTCGATGCCCGCAAACGGTTCGTCCAGCAGGATAAACTTAGGGTCGGATGCAAGCGCGCGCGCGATTTCCGTGCGGCGGCGCTCACCGCCCGAAAGGGTGTCGCCATTGCCTTTGCGCACCCGGTTGAGGTTGAATTCCTCAAGCAGCGATTCCAGTTTTTCACTTTGCGCTTGCTTGCTCAATTTGGTCATTTCAAGCACCGCACGGATATTGTCCTCCACCGAAAGCTTGCGGAACACACTGGGCTCTTGTGGCAAATAACCAATGCCTTTTTGGGCGCGGCGATACATTGGCAAATCGGTAATCTCCTCGTTTTCAAGGAATACATGACCGTCTGTTGGCTTGATGAAACCCACCGTCATATAAAACGAGGTCGTTTTGCCAGCACCGTTTGGTCCCAGCAAACCCACAATCTCGCCCTGTTCCACCTGGAACGAAACGCCTTTTACCACGGTGCGTTTACCGTAAGTTTTGATGATGTTTTCGGCTCTTAGAATCATAATTCAATGATGAATTATGAATGATGAATGATGAATGAAAAGCGCCGGATTTTTCGGCATTCATCATTCATCATTCAGCATTCATCATTAACCCAGTAGTCGTTTCACAATTTCAGAAATCGCGCGGCCTTCGGCTTTGCCGGCCAGTTGTTTGTTGGCGGCACCCATGACCTTGCCCATGTCCTTGGCTGATTCGGCACCGGTTTCGGTGATGATTTTCTGGATAATGGCCTCTAATTCAGCGCCTTCCAGCATAGCCGGCAGGTATTTGCGGATGACTGCAATCTCTTCGCGTTCTATTTGGGCGAGTTCTGGCCGGTTGTTTTTTTCATAAATCTCCATGGACTCCTGGCGGGTTTTTACCAGTTTCTGGAGCATTTGCACCTCACGGGTCTCGTCGATGGCTTGGCCTGTACCGTCGGTTTTGGCCAATTGAATAAGCGATTTGATGGCTCTAATGCCTCTGAGGGTCACCTCGTCCTTGGCTTTCATGGCCACCACCAGGTCTTTGTTTACTTTTTCTTCGAGTGTCATAATTGGATGGTTGATTTGTTTGTTTGGGGATTTGTTGAGTTGGGGATTTGTTTATGCTTGATTCGTGGCGGAGGGAAATTTATT
>JALHPW010000453.1 GCA_022842255.1 Saprospiraceae bacterium
AAACGTCTAATTCCAAAAACAGGCAGCCGGGAATACCGTGCTGCCTGTTTTTTTATGTGGAATCGCTAGTTGCAATTTTTAAATATATGAACAGGTTAAAAGTCAATTCCCACCCCCCTGCCGCTGCCCCCACTTTTGTCTCAACAAAATATAAAACGCAATGACAAACCACATTCGATTTTCGCTGCTGACCCTGACGATTGCCTTTTCTACCATCTTGAACGCCCAACAAAACGCCCTGAGAATCACACCATTACAACCCATACTCGGCAAAATGTCGCTGGAATATGAACGCAGCATTGCCCCACGCACCACTGTACTGGTGGAATACCAAAAATGGTTCGAACGCCGTCAAAACGGAATAGGCTTCTTCTTTTGGAACGCATTGGCTTCTTCCAACGAAACAAACACCAATAAAGGCTACCGCATGAATGTCCTCTTGCGCAAATACAGCAAGGAAACGTTCCGTGGAGGGTTTGTGGAGGGTGGCTTTTATATCGGCAAACACGATATCGTAACCCGCGCGGAGACCAGCACTTTAACGTTCGACGGTGATTTTTTCTTCTTGCCTATCTATGACACCAAGGTAGAAGAAACCAAATACGACAACGTGCGGGTAGCCGGTTTAAAGTTCGGCGGTGGCTTGCAGAAAACCATTGGCGACCTGAGCCTAGAATGCTCAGCCGGCTTGAACATCAATGGTTTCAACGACCAAAACATCCGCCCTACCCTGGGCATGAAACCTGTTTCGCCTTATGGTAGGATCGCGGTGGGGGTGGTTTTTTAGAAAAGGTTTATGAGGGTTTATGAAGGTTGATGGGGTTTATAATTGCACTCAGAATGGCAGGATTTGTCCCGTTTTAGAGTGCAATTATAAACCCCATCAACCTTCATAAACCCCATCAACTTTTTAAATCTTCCCGCCATCCACATCCTTCAAAAAGGAAATCAGCCCGGGGAAAAAGTGCTCCTGGTCGTCCCACATGCACATGTGACTGCCTTTGGGGCAAAGCAGGAAACGGCCTTTTTTCACTTTTTCTGATACCATTTTCATGTGCGCAGGGTCCATGGTATCGTGGGTGGCGCCTATTACGAGGGTCGGGACGGCGATGCTGGGCAATTTAGCTGTTACATCCCATTTTTCCAGTTTGCCGGAAATCCCAAACTCACTGGGGCCTTGCATACTGACATAAATGGTCTGGTTGATTTTGGCAAACGCACGGTTCACTGCATCAGGCCAATCGTCGAGCGGAATGCGACAAATATGCTGGTTGTAAAAATGGGGCATCAACAACTCCATGTACCTGGGATTGCTGAAATCTCCTTTGGCCTCAATCGCGTTCACCTCGGCCAATACCGCCGGGTCCATTTGTTTGGCCAGCACCTCATCGGCATATTTGCCATATTCGGGACAACTCATCATCATGTTCGAAATGATCAATCCTTTCAAATTGTCCTGATATTTCAGCGCATATTCGGAGGCCAAAATGCCGCCCCAGGAGTGCCCCAGCAGGTAAAAGTTGTCCTTATTCAGGCCCAAGGCCTTGCGCACTTGCTCTACCTCTTCCACGAACCGCGGTAAATTCCATAAACTCGTGTCGTTGGGCTGGTCGGAATAAGCCGAACCCAATTGGTCGTAGTAATAAAACTCGATGCCCTCCTGTGGCAAAAAGCTCTCCATACATTCCCAGTATTCGTGGGTGCAGGCGGGGCCGCCGTGCAGGAGCAGGACCTTGATTTTTGGGTTATTGCCAACGCGTTTTGTCCACACCTTGTACTTGCCGCCATCGAGCGAGATGAGTCGGACACCCCCAGATTTTACACCCGTTTCTTCGTTTTTGAGGTAATCGCAAGCGAAATTGGGTGCTGGCTGCGGGTTGCAGGCAAACATCGTCGCGAAGAGCGAGACGAGCACCATGTTTTTAAAATTATGCATGGTCAAAAAAGTGAACCGCTCAATACGGTTGGGTTACACGCTCAATACGGCCAAGGCTGCTCCACGCAACACATCGTTTTGGCCCAAAACTTCCTTGGCATATCGCTGAAGTTCGGTACTCGAGTCTGGTCCAGCAATCGCCTTTTGCGCCCGTTCGTCTTCCCCTACTAAGGCCAATGCTTCTTCGTGCGACGGCAGTGACGGTAGACTGGCCAAGTGGGCCAAATCGTTGCCTGTCAACACTTTACTATGCCGAATGCCGGGCGGAAGCCCATCAAACCCGATGCCGATACGCGTCACTTCCTGTACAATTTCCTCCACGGCGTCCCCACTGGCACGGGCGTAATAAAAACGGCCCATACGCCCCATGAGGTCAATCTTGTGCGGGTCGATCCGGCCAGTTTCGGTCAGGATATTTTCTGCGATGTGCATCATCACAATCTTGCAAAAAATCAGGTTCCCGGCTCCCCCACCCTCACCGAGCGGCAGGATTTGGTCTACCACACATTCCATTTGCACCGGACTTTCGGCCACCCGAAACGGGCGCACCCGTTCGCTGGGCAAGGCGGTAAAACCCGCCTTGATGAATTCATTCACTTCCGGACCGTATTCGATGCTGGTCAGGGCCATTTGTCGGGAAATGTTGTGCGATACCACATTGATGACCACCTCTCCCGTATCCTCTACGTTTTTCAGGGTGTCTTTGGTAGTGTTGTTGGCCACCCGCCGGTTGGAGGAAAAAATCAGAATGGGCGGATTGCTGCTAAAGGCGTTGAAAAAACTGTACGGCGCAAGGTTAGGCACCCCATCCGCGCTGATGGTGCTGGCAAAAGCAATGGGCCGAGGGGCTACCGCGGCCAGTATATATTGGTGCAAATCCTTGGTTGCAATTTGCGTTGGGTCTATGCTTAGCATGTTTATACTTTGATTATCGTGATTTTGATGATTTGAGTGCTTGAAATACCCTGATTTTTAATTGATTATAAAAACTTAATCCTCAAAACCACTTTGCGTTGGCTATATTTAGGGATGAACGTTAACCGGGGTTCAGATAACCAGATAACCAATCACCAGTCAACCAATAAACCAGTCAACCAAGCTCCTCAAGCATTTGGCTTCTTAGGCGCCGGGGCGCTGGCGTGGTAATCACGTTGTACCCGGAGTGCATAATCATCCAACAATTCGATGACGCGCTCGCGTTTTTTCGATTGCACGATGAGCCCAACGTGGTGTTCCTTATCGGTCATACGCCAGGCAATTTCTGGGTCGTTGAATTGGCTGGTATCGGGCCATTCCTGCCGTGCCAGGGAGACGATGATGCCGGCATAGTCGTTGCGCACTTTGGGCATTTTATATTTTTCGCCGGCGGCAACGGCTTCTTCGAGGCGTGCCCATTCGTACCAAAGGTTGAGGCCCGAGGAGCATTCCACCATTTCGGCCAAATGTGCACCACCTACCCGGCAGGAGGTTTCGAGGAAGTAAAACTCGCCGGTTTCGCGGTTTTTGATAAATTCGGTGTGGCTGGCACTGTACTGCATCCCAAAAGCAGTCATCACGTCGGCGGTGAGTTTGAGCAGTTTTTTCTCATCGTCGGAGCCAAAAGGCACCACTGCACTGCGGAAAATGCCGCCACCATGCGCCACATCAAAAGGCGTGGCGAGGTATTGGGAGGCCCGGGCAAAAATTACTTTTCCTCCTTCGGACAACGCGTCCACATGGTACACATCACCGGGCTTGAATTGTTCCACCAGAAAATGGTGCCGATCGGCGCCCAGGGTTTCAAGGTGTTCCCAGAGTTCGGCCGCGGAATGCACTTTTTTCATGCCCGTGGCCGAAGCCTGCCCGCGGGGTTTCACAATCCAGGGCGCCGCTACCGTGTTGGTGAAATGCACAATGTCTGCGTCGTGAAACAAATCGGTGAAGGCGGGCACCGGAATGCCTGCGTCGCGGGCCTCAATGCGCATGGCGAGTTTGTCGCGGAAATGGCGGGCGGTGGTTTGTCCCATGCCCGGGATGCGGAAATGTTCGCGGAGGAACGCGCCTTTTTCCACGTCAAAATCGTCCAGAGAAACAATCCGATCGATTTTTTTACTGCGCATAAGCCAGGCCAGGCCAGCCGCTGCATCGTCCATATCCCATTCATTTTCAGCATCTTCCTGGACGAAGAAAATATCGTCGAGTGCTTCTCGGGCCCAAGGCTGGTGCTCGTGTTTTTTCGAGGTAACAAGGTAAACGGTTGCGCCGGTGGATTTCATACCACGCAAAAAATCGTTGCCCTTGAAATAACTGGCAATACAGAGGAAGGCGGGTTTGCTCATGTTTTTTGACTGTTGACGATTGATTTTTGACCGTTGACTGTTGACGATTGACCGTTGACCGTTGACTTTTGACCATTGGCCGTTGACCGTTGACCGTGCACCGTAGACGATTGACTGTTGACCATTGGCCGTTGACCGTTGACCGTGCACCGTAGACGATTGACTGTTGACCATTGGCCGTTGACCGTGCACCGTTGACCGTGCACCGTATACCGTGCACCGTTGGACAAATGACTGAAAAGTTTTTGTCTGCGGGAAAAGTTTTTCAACAAAATCTTTTTGGTTGAAACCCGAACCGTCAAAACAAACTCAATTGCGCTGATTTGTGGCGTTCATGCAAATCCAGGTTATAGGCAGGCATCATCCATGCGCAATTTCGAGTCGGTAAGGAAAAATACCTCAAAGAC
>JALHPW010000454.1 GCA_022842255.1 Saprospiraceae bacterium
CACGATCACCATCACGGTGACACCGGTGAACGACCCGCCGATTGCAGCAGACGACTCTGCCACTACACCGGAAGACACCCCGGTCACTTTTAGCTTGACAAACAACGACACGGATGTAGATGGAATGATAGATTTGGCATCGTTAGACCTTGATTTGGGTACACCGGGAATCCAGACATCATTCAGCGTAGCAGGAGGCACCTTCAATTACGATGGTGCGGGTAATGTGACCTTTACCCCGAATGCAAACTTTAACGGTACTGCTACTGCCCAATACCTGGTTTGTGATAATGGTACACCACTGCCTGCTTTGTGCGATGCGGCGAACATTAATGTAACCGTAACCGCCTTAAATGATCCGCCAGTAGCTTTGGATGATAACGCTACCACGCCAGAGGATACCCCCGTTACGTTCAGTTTGACAAATAATGACTCCGATGTAGATGGCACGTTAAATTTGGCATCGCTTGATTTGGACCCCAATGTAGGGGGTGTTCAAACCACCTTTACGGTTGCAGGTCAAGGCACCTTCGTTCGGGACGGTTCTGGTAATGTAACCTTTACTCCGGTGCTTAATTTCACCGGAACGGTGACGGCGCAATACCAAATCTGTGACAACGGCACACCACTTCCTGCTCAGTGCGATTTGGCAAATATCACGGTGGTTGTCACACCGGTGAACGACCCGCCAGTGGCAAATGATGATAGTGCCACCACCCCAGAGGATACCCCAGTGACGGTTTCCGTTCTCAACAATGATACGGATGTAGATGGGACACTCAATCCAGTAAGCGTTGTGGTGATAGACAACCCGAACAATGGGGTGGCCACCGTAAGCCCACTTACAGGAGCCATCACCTATACCCCCAACCCAGATTTTGTTGGGAACGACACATTGGTCTATACCGTTTGCGATTCGGGCACCCCTGTACTTTGCGACAATGCAACCGTGGTGTTCACAGTAAGCGCAACCAGTGTTCGCTTGCTTGCGGATATGCGTTTGCAAGGGTCGGTGTTTAACAGTCCTGACACCCTCATGCGCGACCAATTGCGCTCTTTGGGAAGGATTCCACTAACAGAACCCTATTCTGCCTTACCTGCCTTTGTGCATGTTGGTGGTGGAGGGGAAACGATTGCCGACTCAGCAACTGTGTTGGCCAATTATGGAGCAAATTCCATTGTTGATTGGGTCTTCATCGAATTGCGCAATCCGAACAACCCGGCTCAGGTTGTTGCCACTCGTTCCGCTTTGCTCCAACGTGATGGGGACGTAGTCGACGTGGACGGTGTTTCACCGCTGGTGTTCGAAAGCACACTGCCAGGATTCTTTTATGTGGCGATTAGGCATCGAAATCACTTGGGGGCCATGACAGCAAGTGCAATCGCCATGACCAACAGTGGCACGACCATCGACTTTACCAATGTGAACACGCCGCTTTGGGATGACAATACGAACCTCAACGGGTTTGAGCAGGTGACCATCGGTGGGAAGTTTGCTTTATGGGCTGGCAATGTGAATACCAACACCACAGTGGTATTTGCGGGTCAAAACAATGACAAGGACCCGGTATTCAATCAGATTGACCAGGCTCCGGGCAATATCTTCCATTCCCAGTCCTACGTATACAATGGATACCACTTGGGAGATGTGAACATGGACGGGAAAGCCATTTTCGCGGGTCAGACCAATGATGTTGACTTCATATTCAACAATGTGGACGGACACCCCAGGAACATCACCCGCAGCCAATCCTTTGTAATCCGGCAACAGCTTGCCGAATAAATTAACCGCACCGGAAAGGGGTATTGGACGGAATTGCCCTCCATACCCCTTTCCCACTTATGATGTGCATATTGACAAATCACAGCTCATGAAAAAGTATTCCACCTTAATCGTTTTCATAATACCCCTGCTTTTGGCCCCAATTTGGCTTAAAGCACAAAACCAGGTTACCTTCGGGTTGGTACAGGAGCCGAACGATCCGCTCCTGCTCAGTGCAGTGGCTTATCCGAATTTCAATTCAACCAATATCACGATTTCCACGGCATTGTTTTCGTTTTGTCTGCCAGCCGGGACCATCACAGAACCTTCCGTGCCAGTTTTGCCGGCTTTTGGTGCGTTTTATGACAGTACCGGTATTTGGCGTGTTGAAAAAATGACGCCAGCCGCTTATCAAGGCTTTGGGTTTAACCCCAATGACTTGATGGGAAACGATGTTTATCAGTGCATTTTGCAAAACTCGCCTTCCCCGGCTGCCATGGTTGCTGGGCAGCCGCTCAAGCTGTTCTCTTTTCGATTGCCAGAAAACTGTGTGGATGGAATCATACAGGTGCATGAGAACGATAGTCCGGTTCAGCAGTCAATCTTGAACAACCTGGGGTTCAACATCAATAACCAGATGTCCATCAGTGTCGATGACGACCCATCCGTGGACCTTTATTTTGACAACAACCCAGCTACTGAATTTTATGATTGCCCATTTGGGCAAGACCCTTGTCAGTTGACCTGTCCTGCCAATCTGATCATCAATCTAGACCCGGGTAGTTGTGGACAGTTTGTCAACTTCAATGTGAGCACCACAGGTGTTTGCGAAATAGCACCGGGCGTCAACGCTGTAGTGGAACAGGTTTCTGGACTCCCCAGTGGCTCGCTGTTCCCAATCGGGATTACCACCAACTGTTTTAAGGTGGATTTGCCACCGCTTAATTCGCCGGATGAAGACCTGAACTGTTGCTTTACGGTACAGGTGTTGGAATATCCCAACCCCATTACCTCCCTGGTATGCAATGACTTGGTATATGTTTCCTTGGATGCCGATTGCTCCTATTGCCTCGGGGCAGATGGTGTGCTGGAAGGCGGCCCTTATGGTTGCTATGATGATTATATCGTGGAAGTGGATAAAACGCCTCCCTTTGGGAATGGTCCGTGGTTGCCAGCATGCTTTAACGCTGCGGATATCGATAAAACCTATCAAATAAGGGTAACAGATACCAGTACTGGCAATAAATGCTGGGGCAATGTAAAAGTAGAGGACTATTTGCCTCCTGAAATGGTTTGCGAGGATTTTTTGGTTCCCTGTAATACTCTAGACCTCAGCCCTTTATATCTCCAGAATGTGTTGGGGATTGCCGAAGCATTCCCGGACGTGACGGATTGCCAAAACTTTACCCTTACCTGGATTGATACGGAAACAGATCAAAACTGCGCCTCCGGATTGACTAAAATTATTACCCGGAAATGGACAGCGGTGGATGATAGTGGCAATTCTGCCACTTGTATTCAACATATCAACCTGCTCCGTCCGACCTTGAATGATTTGGTGTTGCCACCTGACTACGATGGTATCGATGCACCCTACTTCGAATGCGCAACCGCGTATCCATCCCCTGATTGGGTCGAAGACCAAGGGTTGCAGGGGTATCCTTATGTTTTTGGTCTCCCAAGTGGGTGCAGTATTAACTGGGCCTTCGATGATGTAATCATTGAGGTTTGCGATGGAACGTACAAGATTGTTCGGGAGTGGACGATCGTTGACTGGTGTACTGGGATACCGTTTCAGCACTACCAAATCATAAAAGTGGCAGATGAAGTGGGGCCAAACTTTGATTGCCCAGCCAATCTGACGGTATCCACCGATCCGTTTTCTTGCTGCGCGACCATCAACCTGCCTGACGTTATCGTAGAAGACAACTGCAGCCGCATCAACAACATCAGCGGTATGGTCGTTATCCGCGACCCATTCACTGGTGACGTGATCAACATGCTCCCAATCGGCGGTTCGCTCCAGGACTTCCCTGGCAACAACCACTGGGACCTCGACACGCTGGCCAACTTTGGCTGGACACCCTGCCTGACACAGGGCACGCACACGGTGACCTATGTTGCCGAGGACGACTGCGGAAACACCGCCTCCTGCAATTTTGAGCTGATTGTAAACGACCTGACACCACCCGTAGCCGCTTGCGACGAGACGACGACCGTTGCCATCGGGATCGACGACCCGTTTGATTGTTACACATCAGCTGACGGTTGTGAATTTGCTGGGGTAACTTGGGTGAAGGCCACGACCTTCGACGACGGTTCGTACGACAACTGCTTCGACGTGAAATTCACCGTGCGGCGCATGGATCCTTACACCGATTGCATCAACAACTTGGACCAAGACCCATGCTACCCGAACGGCTGGAGCGAGTTCGATTTGGCCACCGCCGAGCTCGACTCGATCAAGTTCTACTGCTGCGAGGTGGGTACTACCCAAACAGTTGTAATGGCTGTGTATCAGGTAGATGTGAATGGGAATATCATGCTCAATCAGGATGGCTCGCCTATTAAAAACGAGTGCATGATCCAGGTGGAGGTTCAGGACAAACTGAAACCAGCCTGCTTGCCACCAGCACCCGTGACGGTGAACTGCGAGAACTTCGACCCAAGCCTCTGGGCTTACGGCAAGGCTCAGGTTGCCGACAACTGCTGCCTCGACACCTCCCGCGTGTACCAGGGCCAGTGCGGTCTTTCGCACACGGTGAGCTACACCCAGTTTGACACGGTTTGTAACCGCGGCACGATCACCCGCACGTTCCGTGCATGGGACTGCCACGGCTTCAGCAGCCAGTG